>CAXGVP010000143.1:0-7799 GCA_964013055.1 uncultured Albimonas sp. | reverse complement strand
CGAACACCCCCATCGAGACCGGCGCATAGGGCGGGCGGAAGGTGGTGGGCGCGAGCGACCCGGCCCCCTCGCCCCGGGCCGCGGCCAGCACCGCGAGCCCGATCACCCCGCCCGCCTTGCCCTGGTCCGGGGCCATGCCCAGCGTGGTGTAGCGCTTCATGTGCTCGGGCGCCGCGAACCCCTCCCGATGCGCGAGCCGCACGTCGTCCGCGGTCACGTCATGCAGCGGATCGACATAGGCTTTTCCGGCGCCGTGGAAGGCGCGGCCGGCGGGGCGGACCTCCCACAGGGTCGCCTGGGGCGCCTCGTCCCCGCCGGGGTCCGCGTCCTTCAGCGGCCGGCGGCGGGTGGCCTTCAGGGCGATGGCGGCCAGCCGGCCGGCGGCGCGGCCCGAGGTCTCGGCCCCCTCCCGGCTCCAGATCCCGGCGGCGGCGCCGCAGGACAGCACCTCGCCCTCGCCCGGCAGGAAGCAGCCCAGCTCCGCCGACCAGACCGGCGTCTGGCGGGCCTGCGTGGTCAGGTGGATCGCCGGCGACCAGCCGCCGGAGACGGCGAGGATGTCGGCCGGGATCCGCGTCTCCGCCCGCGCCCGGCCGCCGCCCAGGTGGCGGCCCAGGGTCAGGCCGCGCAGCTCCCCGCTCAGCGCATGGCCCTGCGTGCGCACCGGAACCCAGCCTGCGCGCAGGTCGACGCCCGCCGCCCGCGCCCGCTCGGCCAGCGCCGGGGGCGGGACCTCCCGCGCCTCCAGGTGGATGACGTCGAGCCCCGCCTCCGCCAGCGCCATCGACGCCGACAGGGCCGAGTCCCCGGTCCCCGCCACCACCACCTCGCGCCCCGGCGCCACGCCGAAGCGGCGCACATAGGTCCGCGCGGCGGCGGCCGACATCACCCCCGGCCGGTCGTTGTCGCCGAAGACGAAGCCGCGCTGCATCGCCCCGGTCGCCGCGATCACCTTGCGGGCGCGCATCACATGCAGCCGCTCGCGATACGCGGCGCCGGCGGGCAGCCGCTCGACCAGCCCCGCGACGCCGTGGTCGTAGAGGCCGAAGACCATGGTCCGCGCCATCAGCCGCACGTTGGGCAGGGCCTCGAGCTCGGCCAGCGCGCCCGCCAGCCCCGCCGGGTCCCGGTCCGAGAGCCGGTCGCCGCCCAGCGCGAAATCCGCCTCGGCCACCACCACGTCGAGGCCGGCGTCCGCCGCCTCCCGCGCCGCCGCCAGCCCCGCGGGGCCGGAGCCCGCCACCAGCACGTCGCAATGGCCTTGCACCTGGTCGCAGAGGTCGGGGTCGGGCAGCGGCGAGGCCGCGCCCATCCCCGCCGCCCGCCGGATCAGCCGCTCGCAGGCCATCCAGACGCGGGTGTCGGCGAAGGGCCCCATGAAGGTCTTGTAGTAGAACCCCGCTGCGAAGAAGGGCGAGAGCCAGTCGTTGACCTCGCCCAGGTCGACCCGCAGCGAGGGCCAGCAATTCTGCGCCCGCGCGACCAGCCCCGCCTCCAGCTCCACCCCGGAGGGCTTGAGGTTGGGCGTGGTCCGCGCGCCCTCGCCCAGCGTGACCAGCGCGCCGGCCTCCTCCTCGCCCGCCGCCATGATCCCGCGGGGGCGGTGGTGCTTGAAGCTGCGCCCGACCGTGCGCACGCCGTTGGCCAGAAGCGCGGCGGCCAGCGTGTCGCCCTGCGCGCCCAGCATCGCGCGCCCCTGCCAGGCGAAGGGGACGGGGGCGGCGCCGCGCCCGCGAAGCCGGAACCCGCTCATGGCCTCGCCCGCATCGCGGCGGCGTCGGCGGGGTCGGCGAAGGCGACGGAGCGCACCTCGTGCGTGACCGTGTCGCGCAGCACGTCGAGGAAGCAGCCGCAGCCATGCAGGTGGCGCCACAGCTCGCGGGTCTCGCCCTTCGGCTGGTCGCGCAGGAACACCGCCTCGACCCAGGGGGCGGGGCCGGCTTCGAGGGCGGGGCGCTCGGTCCCGGGGGCGCCGGAGAACGGGCCCTCGTAGACGAATTCGGCGACGTCGCGCAGGCCGCAGAAGGGGCAGGTCAGGCGCATCAGTGCAGCCTCGGGACGGGGCCGGCCGCTTCCTCGTCCAGCTCGCGCCCGCGGGCGAAGCGGTCGAGGGAGAAGGCGGCGTTCAGCTCATGGGGGGCGTCGTGGGCGATGGTGTGGGCGTAGCACCAGCCCGAGGCCGGCGTCGCCTTGAAGCCCCCGTAGTTCCAGCCGGCGTTGAGATAGAGCCCCGGGATCGCCGTGGTCGTGATGAAGGGGGAGCCGTCCATCGACATGTCCATCACCCCCGCCCACTGCCGCAGCACCCGCACCCGGCCGAGGAACGGGGCCAGCGCCACCGCCTTCGACATCACCTCGGAATACATCTCCAGGCCGCCCCGCTGCGCGTAGGAGGGATGGCCGTCGATCTCGCCCCCGAAGACCACGCCGCCCTTGTCGGACTGGCTCATGTAGAACAGGCCCTGCCGGGCGGAGGAGATCACCTGGTGGACGATGGGCTTCAGCGGCTCGGTCACGAAGGCCTGCAGCTTGTGGGTCTCGAGCGGCAGCTTCCCAAGCCCCGCCGCCTGCGCCAGCGGCCCGGTCGAGCCGGCGACGGCCAGCGCCACCTTCCCGGCCCGGATCTCCCCGCGGGAGGTCTCGACGCCCACGATCGCGCCGCCCTCTCGCAGGAAGCCGGCGACCTCGCAGTTCTGGACGATGTGGACCCCGTGGGCGTCGGCCGCGCGGGCGTATCCCCAGACCAGCGCGTCATGGCGCGCGGTCCCGGCGCGCGGCTGCAGGAACCCGCCCTCGATGGGGAAGCGGGCGGCGTCGGACCAGTCGAGGTAGGGCGCGCGGGCCTGGACTTCCGAGCGGCTCAGCCACCGCCCGTCCGAGCCGGTCATGCGCATCGTGTTGTAGCGCCGCGCGAAGGCGTCGCGGAAGCCGGGGTCGAAGCTCAGCGCCAGGTGGCCGCGCTGGGAGAACATCAGGTTGTAGTTCAGCTCCTGGCTCAGCCCTTCCCAGAGCTTCAGCGTGTGCTCGTAGAACTCGCGGTTGCCGGGCAGCATGTAGTTCGAGCGCACGATGGTGGTGTTGCGCCCGGCGTTGCCCTGGCCGATCAGCCCGCGCTCGAGCACCGCGACCCGGCGGACGCCGTGGCGCTTCGCAAGGTAGTAGGCGGTCGCGAGGCCATGCCCGCCGCCGCCGACGATCACCACGTCGTAGGCGGGCCGGGGCTCGCGGTCGCGCCAGGCGCGGGTCCAGCCGTGCTGGCCGGTCAGTCCGTTCCACAGGACGTCGAGGGCGGAATAGGGTCTCACGCGTGTCTCCGGCGAGCGGGGCCGGCGGCGACGGTAGGACGGGGTTGCACAGGGCGCAAAGGGTCAGGCGGCCGCGGGGGTTTCCCTTCCCGCAGGGAGAAGGCATGTCAGGACCCGGAGGCAACCCGGAGGATCCCCCATGCGGCTGAACGCCATCGTCCACGAGCCCGAGGGAGCGGAGACGAAGCCCCCCCTGGTGATCGCCCACGGCCTGTTCGGCTCGGCGCGGAACTGGGGCGCGGTGGCGAAGCGGCTGGCCGCGGGGCGGCGGGTGATCGCGGTGGACATGCGCAACCACGGCGACAGCCCCTGGTCGGACGACCACTCCTATGCCGCGATGGCCGGCGACCTGGAGGAGGCGCTGGAGACCCATGGCGGCGGCGAGGTCGACCTGCTGGGGCACTCGATGGGGGGCAAGGCGTCGATGACGCTGGCCGTGACCCGCCAGCCCGCCGGCCTGCGCCGGCTGGTGATCGCGGACATCGCGCCGGTGGCCTACACGCATTCGCACCTGGCCTATGTCGAGGCGATGCTGGCGGTGGACCTCGGCGCGCTGAGCCGGCGCTCGGAGGTGGAGCCGCTGATCGCCGACGCGGTCCCCGAGCGCTCGTTGCGGGCGTTCCTGCTGCACTCGCTGGCCACGGGGCCGGAGGGGCTGCGCTGGAAGCTGAACCTCGTGGCGCTGCGGGACTGGATGAGCTCGATGGTCGGCTTCGAGCCGCTGGAGGGGAGCTGGGCGGGCGAGACCCTGTTCCTGCGGGGCGGCGCCTCGGACTATGCCGACGACGCCGGCCTGGCGGCGGCGCGGCCGCTGTTCCCGGCGATGGAGGTCGCGACCTTGCCCGGCGCCGGCCACTGGCTGCACGCCGAGCAGCCCGAGGCCTTCTCCGCCGCCGCCGCCGCCTTCCTCGACCGCTGAGGGCGTCGCGCCTGCCGCGGACCCCGGCCGCGCCTGCGGGTGAGCCCGCAGGGCCGCGCTGGCGCGCGGCGGCCTCCGCAGGGCGGAGGCGCGCGGCCTTGGCGCCTCGCCTCCGGCGGCGGGGCGTGGGGCGGGCGGTGCAGGGCGCCTGTGGCGGGCGGTCGGAGAGGCGGTTGATTTCGCTCAAGGCGGGGCGGGCGGTTCGGGCGCATCCATGCATTCGGGAAATCGAATGCAAAACGGAGCCCCCCATGGACTGGACCGAATTCCTCGTCGACACCGACCGCCAGCTGGCCCTGTTCCGCGCCGCCCAGCCGGAGGCCGCCGCCGGCTTCGCCGCGCTGGCCCGGGCGGCCACCGCCGAGCACGCGCTGGACCCCAGGACCAAGGAGCTGATCGCGCTCGCCATCGGGGTGGCGGTGCATTGCGACGGCTGCATCGGCTTCCACGCCAGGGCCGCCCGGCGCCACGGCGCCACCCGCGAGCAGGTGGCCGAGGTCGTCTCGATGTGCCTCTACATGGGCGGAGGGCCGTCGCTGATGTACGGGGCCAAGGCCCTCGACGCCTTCGACCAGCTGGAGGCGGCGGAGGGCTGAGGCGAGCCGCGTCCGGCAGCCAGGGGCCGCCCCCCGCCCGGGACCGCTGCGCCCCCGGGGGACGCGATGCAGGTTGCCCCGGGGGGTTATGCGGACTGCGCCGGGGGGGGGCGATGCGGGCCGCGCCTCCGGGCGCGATGCTGGGCCGCGCCTCCGGGCGCGATGCGGACTGCGCCCGAGGGCGCGATGCGGACTGCGCCCGGCGTCTGCGCCGGGGGCCTCGGTCGGCTCAGTCGAAGACCGTGACGCCGCCCGGAGCCTCGATCGTCGCCCGCATCGGGGCGCCGCCGGTCTCGCCTTCGGGCAGCGCCTCCGACAGGCCCAGCGCCGCCAGCGCCCGCGCCGCCGCCGGGTCGGGGCGGCGCACGAAGCCGGTCAGCCGCAGCCCGGCAGAGGGCATGGAGATGGCCGGCGAGACGCCGCCCGGCCACTCGATCAGCGAGGGAACCGCGCCGCCGCAGGCCGCCACGCCGTCGGGCGGGACCGTCAGCCGCCAGCTCAGCTCGCCCCGCTGCATGGGCAGCAGGCGGCCCATGTCCTCGGGACAGGCGGCGATCAGGGGCTCGGCGGCCTCGCAGCGGGCGACCCAGGCCAGCAGGCGCGGGCCCTCGGCCAGGCGCGCGCGCACGTCGGCGCGGTGCAGGCCGAAGGGCATCGGGCCCGTCGCGGGCGGGACCTGGTCGGGGTCGGGGGCGATCAGCTCGAGGTAGCAGGCGCCCCGCGGCCCCCCGTCCAGCGCCCAGAGGGCGTTGTGGGTGCCGCGGCCGACATGCGTCCCGCCCTGGTCGGTCGCGCCCAGCGCCGCCTCCAGCGCGGGGCGGGCCTGCGCCAGCGACAGGCAGGCGACAACCAGGTGATCCAGTTCGGCGGCCATGGCGTGCTCCCTTGCCGGCTGCGGTCCCGGCCGGCATAGGATCGCGACCGGCGGCGCGGATCAAGCCCGGGCCGCGCCGCCGGCCGCCGCCCGGGCGTGCGCCGGGTCCAACCCGCCCCGGGGTCCGTCCGCTCCGGACCCACGTCGGGCCCAATTCGTCTCGGGCCCGCGCCGGGTCCGAACCGCTCCGGCCCCGCGCCGGGGTCCGTCCGCTCCGGGCCCACGCCGGGCCCGATCCGTCCCGGCTCCGCGCCGGGTCCAACCCGCCCCGGCTCCGCGCCGGGGTCCGATCCACTCCGGCCCCGCGTCCGGTCCAACCCGCCCCGAGCCCCTGCTCGGGCTCGCTCGTCCCGGGCCCCCCCCGGACCCGCCTCGCCGGAGCCCCGCCCATGCCCGTCCTCCCAACGCCCGCCCTGCGCATCGCCCCCGCCGATCCCGCCTTCGACGACTGGGAGGGACTGCTGGCGCTGGTGCAGGCCGCCTTCGCCTTCATGGAGGGGCGCATCGACCCGCCCTCCTCCCTCTCGCGCATGGACGCGGCGGCGATGCGGGCCCGGGCGCAGGCCGAGACGCTGCTGCTGGCGCGGGACCGCGGGGCGCTCGTGGGCTGCCTGTTCGCGGCCGAGCGGCCCGGCGCCCTCTACATCGGCAAGCTGGCGGTGCGCCCGGACCTCCAGGGCGCGGGGATCGGCGCCGCCCTGATGCGGGCGGCCGAGGCGCTGGCCCGCGCCCGCGGCCTGCCGGCGCTGGAACTGCAGACCCGGGTCGAACTGACGGGAAACCACGCCGCCTTCGCCCGCATGGGCTTCGCGCAGGTCGGCGAGACCGCCCACCCCGGCTACGACCGCCCCACCAGCCTGACCTTCCGCCGGACGCTGTAGCGCTCAGCCCCCCTGCGGCAGGATGTAGACCGAGGGCTCCGAGGGCAGGGTGCGCGGGGTCAGGGTCAGCGAGCCGACCTCGGTCGCATCGACGATGCGGAACTCGCCGGCCATGCCCGCGGTGAAACGGTCGAGCGAGGAATAGCCCCAGTAGTGCATCGGCAGCACCACCGAGGCGCGCACCCGCTTGAGAAGCTGGATCATCTCCGGCAGGGCCAGGGTCACGCCGCCGTCGACGGGGGCCATCACCACGTCCAGCCGGCCGATGGCGGCGTAGTGGTCGGGACCCAGCGCGTGATGCAGGTGGCCCAGGTGGCCGATGCAAAGCTGCCCGACCTCGTAGATGAAGATCGAGTTGCCGTTGGCCTCGCGCCCCCCGCCCCAGCCGCGGATGTCGGTGGGCACGTTGCGCACCAGCACGTCGCCGACCTCCTGCCAGTGCTCGGCCTTGTCCTGGCCGGGGTCGGGCCAGCCGCGGAAGACATGGGGGATGCGGGGGTCGGGATGGGCGGTCCAGTGGGTCTCGTGCGCGTGGTTCATGGTGACCACGTCGGGGACCTCCACCGGCCCGGCCCAGCCGTTGTAGTCGGTGGCGATGGCGACGCCGCCGCCGGTCTCGATCAGGTAGGTCGAGTGGCCGACGAAGCGGATGGTGACCTGGCCCGCGTCCTCGCCCTCGGCCTGGGCGAGGCGGATGTAGCGGGCGTCGGGCAGGATGCCGGCGACCGACTGGCAGACCGAGGCGGCCGCCGGCGCCGAGAGCGCGAGCAGCGCCCCCAGCCCGAGGACGGCCGCGCGCGGCACGCGGAGAAGGGGGTCGGTCAGGGCCATGCGATCTCCTCCCGCGGATGCGAAGGTCGGTTGGGAAAACCCTACCGACCCCTGCGCAAACGGGAAGTCGCGATGCCGTGAGCAGAGGTCGGGCGCGCCGTCCGGCCTCGCCGCAGGGGTCGGCCCCGGCCCGCAGACGCCCGGCCTCCGGCGCAACCTCCGCCACACGGGCGCCCCGGGCTCGCCCCGGGGCCTCCTGCCGACGGTCGCGCCGGGCGCAGGTCGTCGGCCCCTGCGCCCCGCGCCAGCCGCGGCGCCGACCGCCCGGGCGGGAGAGGCCCCGGGCCCGCCGTCCGGCCTCCCCGCAGGGCGTTCCCCGGCGCGCAGCCGTCCGGCCTCGGGCGCAACCTCCGCCCCACGGGCGCCCCGGGCTCGACCCGGGGCCTCCTGCCG
>CAXGVP010000142.1:0-7809 GCA_964013055.1 uncultured Albimonas sp. | reverse complement strand
GGTCAAGCCCGGGGCTCGCGCGCGGGGTGGGCGTTACGCGGGATGCGCCCGGCGTCTCCTGCCGCTGGCGTGGGGAGGCGGCCCCGGGTCAGGCCCGGGGCGCGCGTGCGGGGTGGGCGGGGCGCCGTTCAGGCGGGCGGGTGGAGGGCGGCGTAGTGGGCGGCGACCTCGCCGGGCGTGGTGATCCACAGCTTGTCGCGGAAGGCGGCGATATGGGCGAGCGCGCGGCGCAGGGCGCGCAGGCGGTAGGGCTGGCCGATCACGAACGGGTGCAGGACGATCGTGTAGACCAGCGGGTATTTCGCCGACTGCAGCAGCATCTCGTCGAACTGGTCGATCATCATCCGCTCGAACTCCGCGGCGCCCTGCTGGCGGAAGACCATCGCGGGGCTGTCGTTGACCTCGATGGAGTAGGGGACCGAAAGCAGCGGACCCGCGCGGGTGCGCATCCAGAACGGCTGGTCGTCGGCGGGCCAGTCCAGCACGTAGTCCAGCCCCGCCTCCTTCAGCAGGTCCAGCGTCACCGGGGTCTGGGCGAGATACGGCCCCAGCCAGCCCTTCGGCGCGGCGCCGGCGAAGGCGCGGATCGCCTCCAGGCTCTCCTCGATCAGGGCGCGTTCCTCGGCCTCGGGCAGCGTGTCCTGCCGCTCGGCGTTGGTGCGGCCGTGGCCTATGAACTCGTCGCCGCGCTCCAGGATCCGCTCGGCGATGCGGGCGTGGCGGTCGAGCAGCAACGAGTTGAAGTTGTGCGAGGCGGGAAACCCCAGCTCGTCGAGCAGGTCGAACAGGTACCACTGCCCGACGCGGTTGCCGTATTCGCGCCAGGCGTAGTTGCGGGTGGTCTGCGGCGCGCCGACCTGGGCGCTGTCCGAGCCGAGCCCGTCGAGGTAGCTGAACACCTCGATGTTGTTGCAGATGCAGACCGCGAGCCGCCTGCCCTCGGGCCAGGAGAAATCCGGCCGGTCCGGCAGGGCCGAGAAGCCGAAGCGGTCGTGGGTCTTGAGGTCGATCGTCGGCATGGCGGGGCCTTTCAGACCGGGGCGGGGGCCTGGGTCTTCGCCCAGGCGCGCACCGCCTTGAGGATGTTCACGTAGCCCGTGCAGCGGCAGAGGTTGGAGGAGAGAACCTCGACCAGCTCCGCGTCGCTCATCTCCGGGTCCCGCTCCAGCGCCGCCACCGCCAGCATCAGGAACCCCGGCGTGCAGAAGCCGCACTGCAGGGCGTGGTGGTCGATGAAGCTCTGCTGGAGGGGGTGGAGGGTCTCGCCCGTCGCCAGCCCCTCGACGGTGCGGATCTGGGCCCCCTCGGCCTGGTGGGCGAACATCAGGCAGGACCGGACGGGGGCGCCGTCGACGATCACCGTGCAGGCGCCGCAGACGCCATGCTCGCAGCCCAGATGGGTGCCGGTCAGGCGGCAGTCCTCGCGCAGGGCGTCGGCGAGGGTCTTGCGGTGCTCCACCTCGATGGCGTGGGTCCGGCCGTTGACGGTCAGGGCGAGGGGATGACGGGTCATGCGGGGGTCTCCGCGGGGCTCTGGGCGGTCAGGGCGGCGGCGAGGGCGCGGCGGATCGCGGTCCCCGCCAGGTCGCGGCGGTAGTCGGCGGGGGTGGCGGGGTCGCCCATCGGGTCGAGGCCGGGCAGGGCGGCCTCGGCGACCTCGGCGAACAGGGGCTCGGAGGGGGCCTGCCCCTCCAGCATCGCCTCGGCTTCGGCCAGGCGGCGGGGGCGGTCCTCGACGGCGCCGAGGCCGAGGCGGACGTCGGTCATCCTGCCGTCCTTCAGCGTCAGGACCGCCAACGCCATGCCCAATGCAAAGTCGCCGGCCCGGCGGTTGAACTCGTAGAAGCCGTGGCGGGCGGCCGCGGGCAGCAGGGGGAGGGAGACGGCGGTCAGCATCTCTTCGGGCGCGCGCGCGGTGGTCATCGGGCCCTCGAACCAGTCGGCGGCGGCGACCTCGCGCGGGCCTCCGGGGCCCTCGAGGTGCAGGGTCGCGTCCAGCGTGGCGGCCACCAGGCACCATTCCGAGGCCGGGTCGGCGTGGCAGAGGCTGCCGCAGAACGTCCCCCGCTCGCGGATCGGGACGTGGGCGATGTGGCGGCAGACGTCCGAGAGCAGCGCGCCCAGCGGGGTCGCCGTCGCCGGCCGGCGGAAGGCGGCGTGGCGGGCGGCGGCGCCGATGCGCAGGGCGCCGCCCTCCTCCTCCACCCGGTCGAGGCCGGGGATGGCGTTGATGTCGATCACGTCCGGCGGGAAGGCCACCCGCAGCGCCATCATCGGCGTCAGGGTCTGGCCGCCGGCGAGGATCAGCCCGCCCTCCTCCGCGGTGGCGGCGAGCAGGGCCACCGCCTCGGCCACGCTGCCCGGGCGGTGGAGGGTGAAGGGGGCGGGCTTCATTCGCTGGCTCCTGGGGTGGGGGAGAGCGCGACGGTCCAGTGGCGCCAGCAGCGCTCGATCGCGCCGCGGGCGACGGCGCCGGACTGGGCCGCCTCGCCGGGGGAAAGGGGGCGGAAGGCGCCGCCGAGCGCCCGGGCGCGGCGCTGGTGGTCGGCGTCGCGGCAGGCGTGGACGGCGCGGAAGGCGAGTTCCCGCGGGTCGCCCGCCACCACAACCGCCCCGTGCCCCCGCATCAGCGCCATCGGCGCGGCCCCCAGCGTCTGCGCGAGGCAGGCCGCCTGCGCGGGGTCGGAGACCAGCATTCCCGTGTCCCCGAAGCTCGTGGCCGCGTCCCACACCGGGACCGCGCCGCCCATCCAGCCGCCGGTCTGGCTGACCGGGACCAGCGGCACGTCCGACAGGCAGAACGGCAGGATCGCGGGCGCGTGGTGGTGGACCACCGCGCGCACGTCGGGACGGCTGGCGTAGATCTCGGCGTGGATCCAGCGTTCGGAGAACAGGGGCGCCTCGCCCGGCGCGTCCCCGGCGAGGTCGTGGGGCAGGAAATCGGCCGCGCGCGTGGCGCCGGGCGGCTGGGCGGCGGTCAGCCAGAAGATCCCCGGCTCCGACGGGTCGCGGACGGAGGCATGGCCGAAGGCGTCCAGCACCCCCTGCGCCACCAGCAGGCGGTGCAGCAGGGCGAGATCGGCGAGCAGGGCTTCGGGGCGCGGGGGGCTCATGCGGCGCTCCTTGCAGCGCGCATCAGGGCGCGGAGGTCGGGAGGCGAGAGCGGCGCGCGGGCGACGTGCAGGCCGAGGTCGGCGCAGGCGTCGTCCACGGCCGACAGCACCGCGGCGGCGATGGGGATCACCCCGCTCTCGCCCACGCCCTTCAGGCCGAGGACGTTCAGGGGGCTGGGGCTCTCGCGGTGGAGGATCTCGAGCGGCGGCATCTCGGCGGCGGTGACCATCAGGTAGTCGGCGAGCGTGGCGGTCAGCGGCTGCGCCTCCTCGTCGAAGATCATGCGCTCGTAAAGCGCGCCGCCGAGACCGTGGGCCACGCCGCCCGCCACCTGGCCCTCGACCGTCATCGGGTTGACCATCGTCCCGCAGTCGTGGGCGAGGACCAGGTTGCGCACCTGCACCAGGCCGGTGTCGGGGTCGACCTCGACCTCGGCGACCGCCGTGCCGTTGGAATAGGCCATCGCGGGCACGTCGACCTGGGCCGAGGCCTCGAGCCCCGGCGTCTCGATCCCCGGCAGGGGGAAGCCCGGCAGGCCCGCGGCGGCGGCGGCGAGCTGGGCGAAGGTCCTGAAATGGTCCTCGGCGCCTTTCACGGCCACCCGGTCGCCGGCGATGTCGAGGTCGTCCGGCGCGGCCTCCAGCAGGTGCGAGGCGACGCGCAGCAGTTTCGCGCGCACCTCCAGCGCCGCGGCATGGGCCGAGGCGCCGGCCGTCACCGTCTGCCGGCTGTTGAACCCGCCGAAACCGAGGCTCTGGCGGGTGTCGCCGCAGGTCACGTCGATCAGCGAGAGGTCGCCGCCCAGCTGCTCGCCCGCCACCTGGGCGATCATCGTGGCGGTGCCCTGGCCCATGGCCGCGGCGCCGGTCGAGATCAGCACCCGGCCCGAGCGGGCGATGCGCACGGTGGCGGTCTCGTAGGGGCCGCGGCCGGTGCCTTCGACGTAGTTGGCCAGCCCGATGCCGAGCCGGCGGCCCTGCGCGCGGGCCTCGGCCTGGCGCTTCGGGAAGCCGGCCCAGTCGGCGGCCTTCTGCGCCTGTCCCTGCGTGGCGGGGTAGTCGCCGCTGTCGAGCGCCGCGGCCTCGCCGCCGCGCATGCGCATGGGTTTTTCGCAGGGCATCTGCTCGGGCCTCACGAGGTTGCGGCGGCGGATCTCGTCGCGCGGCAGGCCGAGCGCCATGGCGGCGCGGTCCAGCAGCCGCTCCATCACGAAGGCGCCCTGGGGCTGGCCGGCGCCGCGGATCGGGGTGACGGGGACCTTGTTGGTCAGCGCCACCTGGATGTCGAGCCGGTAGGCCGGCACGTTGTAGGGCATCGGCAGGGTCACCCCCGCCCCGTAGGCCACGTTCAGCCCGCGCGGCGTGTAGGCGCCGTGGTCATGCACCAGCGTGCCGCGGATGCCGAGGATATGCCCCTCCGCGTCCAGCGCCATCTCCATGCTCCAGTCCTGGTCCCGCTCCTGGCAGGTGGAGAGGAAATGCTCGCGCCGGTCCTCGACCCATTTCACCGGGCGCGACAGCAGCAGGGAGGCGGCGGCGACCGCGATCTCCTCGGGGTAGGTCACCAGCTTCGGCCCGAAGCCGCCGCCGAGGTCGGGGGCGGTCACCGCCACCGCCTCCTCCTCCATGCCCAGCAGGCCCGCCAACGCCCGGCGCAGGGCGTGGGGCGTCTGGGTGGAGGACCACACCTCCAGCCGCCCGGTCAGCACGTCGGGGCGGGCGAGGACCCCCCGCCCCTCCAGCGAATGCGCCCCGCCGCGGTGCACCTGGTAGGCGCCCTGCACGACGTGGGGGGCGGCGGCGAAGGCCTCGTCCACGGGGCCGTAGTCGAAGCCGAAGCGGGCGACCCGGTTGTGGGGGAGAGCCTTGTGGGCAGGCGGGGCGCCCTCGGCCAGCCCCGCCACGGCGTCGGCGACGGCGGGGAGGGGGGCGCAGTCGACCTCCACCAGCTCGGCGGCGTCCTCGGCCAGCGCGCGGGTGTCGGCGACGACCAGGGCGATGGGCTCGCCGACGTGGACGGTCTCGGCGTCGACCAGCACGGGGCGGTCGAGCTGGAAGGCGAAGGCGGGGGAGGGCAGGGCGGTGACCAGCCGGTCGGAGGTCAGGACGGCGCGCAGGTCCGCCAGCGTCAGCACGGCATGGACGCCGGGGAGGGCGCGGGCCTCGGCCGTCCCGATCCCCTCGATCAGGGCATGGGCGTAGGCGCTGCGCACGAAGGCGGCGGCGAGGCAGCCCTCGGGCGCCAGATCGTCGAGGTAGCGGCCGCGGCCGGAGACCAGGGCGCGGTCCTCGATCCGGGGGACCGAGCGGCCGAAGAGCTTGCCGGGGCCGGTCATTCGGCGGCCTTCAGCGCGGCGCGCAGGCGTTGGGGCGTCATCGGCAGTCGGGTCACGAAGCCGGGCCGCTGGAGCGCGTCGTCGATGGCCGCCGCCACCGCGGCGCCGGCGGCGTTCACGCCGGCTTCGCCCGCGCCCTTCAGGCCGAGCGGGTTGAGGGGGGAGGGCGCATCCTCGCGGATCAGCACGTCGAGCGGGGGCATCTCGGCCGCGGTCACCATCAGGTAGTCCTGGAAGGTGACCGAGAGGGGCTGGCCCTCGGCGTCGTAGGCGAATTCCTCGAAGAGGGCGCCGCCGAGGCCCTGCGCCAGGCCGCCCTGGATCTGCCCCTCGACCATCGCCGGGTTCACCGCGCGGCCGACGTCGTAGGCCACCGCATAGCGCTCGATCCGCACGCCGCCGGTGTCGGGATCCACCCGGGCCTGGGCGATGTGCACGCCGTAGGGGTAGTTCATGTGCTTCGAGTGGAACCAGGCGGAGGCGGAGAGGCCGGGCTCGCGGTCGCCCCGCTCCGGCGAGGCCGGCCCCAGCTTCGCCGCCAGCGTCCCCAGCGGGATCGAGGCGCCGGAGGGGGCGGTGGCCTGGCCCTCGATCAGGTCGAGGGTCTCCAGCGGCTCCCCCAGCAGGGCGGCGGCGAAGTCCAGGGCCTTGTCGCGCACGGCCAGCGCCGCGCGGCGGGCGGCCTCGCCGGTCATCACCGTGACGCGGGAGGCGTGGGCGCCGAAGCCGAAGGGGATGCGGGCGGTGTCGCCGTGCAGGACGCGGACCCGGCGATAGTCGCAGCCCAGCGTCTCGGCGACGATCTGGGCGACGGCCGTCTCCATCCCCTGGCCGACGGAGGCGGCGCCGGTCAGCACCTCGACCCAGCCGGCGGCGTCGACGGAGATCTCGACCAGTTCCGAGGGGCCGAGGCCGCTTTTCTCCACGAACATGGCGAAGCCGCAGCCGACCGCTTCGCCGGTCTCGCGCCGGCGCGCGCAGGCCGCCTGCATCTGGGCGTAGCCGGAGAACTCCAGCGCCCGGGTCAGCAGGTCGTCGTAGAGGCCGGAGTCGAGGATCACCTCGGATTCCAGCGCCGAAAGCCCCCGCTCGTAAGGCATCTCCTCGGGCCCGATCAGGTTGCGGCGGCGCAGCTCTGCGGGGTCGAGGCCGAGGCGTTGCGCGATGGCGTCCATCAGCCGCTCGCGCACGAAGGAGCCTTCGAACCGCCCCGGCGCGCGGTAGGTGGCGGCGGGGGTCTTGTTGGTCAGGCGGTAGTGGGCGGCGGCGCGGTAGGCGGGGACCCGGTAGGGGCCCAGCAGCAGGCCGATGGTCATGTCGGCGACCCGTGCGCCATGGGTGCGCACGTAGGCGCCCTGGTCGTGGTGCAGGACCTCGTCGATGGCGAGCAGGCGGCCGTCTGCGTCCACCGCGGCGCGGATGGCGTGGGACTGCTCGCGCGAGTGGTTGGCGGCCATCATGTGCTCGCGCCGGTCCTCGATCCATTTCACCGGGCGGCGCAGGCGGAGGGCGGCGAAGCAGACCAGCAGGTCCTCGGGGTAGATCTCGCCGCGCACGCCGAAGCCGCCGCCGACGTGGTTCTCGTAGAGCTCGACGGCCGAGGGGGGCAGGTCGAACAGCTCCGCCAGCCGGTCGCGGTTCCAGTGCGGGCGCTTGGCGGCGCCGTGCAGCTCCAGCACGCCGCGGGCGGCGTCGAAGCGGGCGAGCAGGCCGCGGGTCTCGAGCATCACCGCGGAGTGGCGGCCGATGGAGAGGTCCAGCTCCACCACATGGGGCGCGGAGGCGAAGGCCGCGTCGACCTCGCCGTAGCCCTTGCGGATCACGGTGGGCTCGGTGCTCAGGCCGGGCGCCCAGTCGGAGGGCGGGGCGCAGGCGGAGAGGGCGGGGGCCAGGTCCTCGACCTCCACCATCACCAGTTCGGCCGCGTCCTCGGCGCGGTAGGGGTCGTCGGCGACGACCAGCGCCACCGGCTCGCCGACGTAGCGGACGACGTCGCGGGCCAGCGCGGGCTGGCAGTAGGGCTCGAGCCCCTGGATGGCGGTGGCGCGGAACGGGATCGGGGGAAGGGCGCCCAGGTCCTCGGCGGTCCAGACGGCGACGACGCCGGGGGCGGCGCGGGCCTCGTCGAGGTCGATGGAGACGATCCGGCCATGCGCGTGGGGGGAGCGGACGACGCGGGCGTGGAGCTCTCCGGGGAAGGAGAGGTCGGCGACGAAGCGGCCCTCGCCGCGGACCAGCGGCCCGTCCTCCAGCCGGGGGACCGAGCGGCCGATCCAGCTTCGGCGGTTTCGGGCCTCGCCGGGGAGGGCGTCAGCGGGCATCGGCGGCCTCCGGCCCGGCCGAGGAGAAGCTGCGCCGGG
>CAXGVP010000141.1:0-7813 GCA_964013055.1 uncultured Albimonas sp. | reverse complement strand
GGTCAGGGCGAGCGCTGGGGCCGGGCCGCCGAGGCCCTGTTCCGGAGGTCAGGGCGAGCGGCCCGGTCGCAGGGCCGGGCCGCAGAGGCCCGGTCGCCGGGCGTCAGGCCGCGGCGGCGAACGCGATCTTGGTGCGCACGCCCACGTCGGGCTCGCCGCCCTTGAGGTTGGCCTTGGCGATCTCCCAGCCGAACAGGGTGGCGCTGTCGGTCGAGGCCCAGACGTCGGCCTCGCGCAGGTCCATCTCCAGCATCACCAGGTCGGGGTCCTCGCGGCCGTTCTCGAACCAGCTGGCCACCACCGGGTTCCACAGGTCGTCGAGCACCGCCTCGTCGCGGCGCTGGCGGATCGGGCCGGTGGCGCAGGCGTGGAAGTCGTGGTCGTCGCCCACCACCACATAGCGCGCCGTGGCGCCGGCGCCGATCTCGGCCACCAGCTCGGCGTCGCGGCGGGTGACGAACCACAGCTTGCCCTTCGCCGGCTCGGCATGGTGGGACATCGGCTGGAGGTTCGCCTTCATGCCCTCGACCCCCAGCATCCCGGCGGTCACGTCGTCGAGCTCCTCCCAGAACAGGGCCTGGGGGTTGCGTTCGGCCTTCTTGAGGTCGGTCATCCTGCGCTCCCTTGCAGTCTTGCAGTCGGCCCCGTCGCAGGGGCCCTCGGGAAGCGATCTGTCGCGCGGGATGGCGATTTCCGGGCAGGGCGCGGGCGTTTCCACCCGCCGGAGCCCCCGTTCCACGCCGCGGGAGAGCGGACGCCCGGCCGGGGGCGGCGCGCGGACCGCCCGGACGGCGCCGGGCGGGCCGGGATCACGCCGGGATCACTCGGCGGCGGCCGCCTCGGGGAGCATCAGCTTGCGGGCCTCGGCCAGCATGTGCTCGGGCAGCGGCTTCGGTCGGCGCGAGGCGCCGTCGCAATAGACGTGCACATAGCGGCAGATGGCGTTCGCCCGCTCCTCGTCCTCGCCGAACAGCGCCATGCCGTAGGTGATCGAGGACGAGCCGATCCGGTCGATCCGCATCCCCACCACCACGTTCTGCGGCCACTTCACCTCCGACAGGTACGAGCACTGGGTCTCGGCGATGATGCCGATGTAGGGGCCGTTGGGCAGGGTCAGCCCGCAGTCCCGGATCAGCCACAGGTTCACCACGGTGTCGAAATACTCGTAATAGACCGTGTTGTTCATGTGCAGGTACTGGTCGTTGTCCTTCAGACGGGTGGTCATCGGGACGAACCGGACATACTGGTCGCGCAGCGGACGTTCGCGGGGCATCGGGGCTCCTTCTCTCGGGTCGGGTTTCCTCCGGCCCTAGCCTTCGATGAAATCGGGGGCGTTGTTAAGCTCCGCCTCGGTCACACCCCGCGGCGGCGCCCGCCCGCCCCCTCAGCCCAGGATGAAGTTGGCGGGATCGTCGAGCGCCTCCAGCGTCAGGCCGTGGAACAGGATCGCGGGGCCCTCTTCCAGCCCCTCGCCGGGGCCGTCGCCGGGGGCCTGGACGAGGACGCCGCCCTCGACCGCGGTCAGCACCAGGTCGGCGTAGGGGGTTTCGGTCACCGCGGCCCGGTCGAGGCCGGGGGCGAAGTCCAGCGCCTCGCCGCCGTCGGCGCCGAAGCGGAACAGGTCGGCGCCCGCGCCGCCGGTCAGCCGGTCGAGGCCGAGCCCGCCCACGAGGTCGTCGTCGCCCGCGCCGCCGTCGAGCG
The DNA here is from genome assembly GCA_964013055.1 of uncultured Albimonas sp. Taxonomy (GTDB): domain Bacteria; phylum Pseudomonadota; class Alphaproteobacteria; order Rhodobacterales; family Rhodobacteraceae; genus Albimonas. The sequence goes on along the minus strand of CAXGVP010000141.1, from coordinate 6,112 downwards.
CGTCGTCGCCGTCGCCCCCCTCCAGCCGGTCGGCGCCGTCCTCGCCGAAGAGCCTGTCGTCGCCGTCCTGGCCGCGCAGCGTGTCGCCGCCGGCGCCGCCGAACAGCCGGTCGCGCCCCTCGCCGCCGTCGAGCGTGTCGCCCCCCGCGCCGCCCAGCAGCTCGTCCGCGCCGCCCTCGCCCCAGAGCGCGTCCGCGCCGCCGCCGCCATCGAGCCGGTCGGCCCCGCCGCCGCCGTACAGCAGATCGGCGCCGCGCTCGCCCCGGATCTCGTCGGCGCCGGCCTCGCCATGGACCACGTCGGCGCCGCGGCCCATCTCGGCCCGGTCGGCGCCGCGGCCGAGGAAGGCCTGGCGGGCCGCGGCCCCGTCCTCGACCCGGTCGATCCCGGTGGTGAGGGCGAGGGTCTCGAACCCCGCGAAGCGGTCGCGGGCGCCGTCGGGCAGGCGCGCCACGCCGGCGGCGAGGTCGACCTCCATCCCCGTGTCGCGCGGGCCCAGGCGCATCGCCTCGCCCAGCCGGGCATAGTCGAGCCGGTCCTCCCCCGCGCCGCCCAGCAGCCGGTCCTCGCCCGCCGAGCCATGCACCAGGTCGTCGCCCCGAGCGCCCTTGATCGCGTCGTCGCGCCGGCCGCCCTCGAGGCTGTCGGCGCCGCGCCCGCCCTCGACCCGCTGCGCCACGCGGGCGAGCGGGGGCCGCGGGTCGTCGCCGGCGCCCACGGCCTCGACCGCCTCGCCCAGCAGCCGCTGGGCGCGCCGGCCGGAGGGGACGAAGCGCCACTCCACCTCGCCGTCGGGTCGTTCGAGGAAGGCCGAGAGCGCGCGCAACGGCGCCCCGTCCGCATCCAGCCGCCACGAGACGGTCAGCGTGCGGGCGAAAACCAGGTCGGGATCCTCGGGGCCCTGGAGGGTCTGCAGCGCCTCGCGCCCGCCGGGGCGGACCCGCAGGGGGCCGACCTCGGGCGCCAGGATGGCGAGACCCTCGAGGGCCTCCTGGGCGGTGTAGCGCACCGCGCCGGGCGGGTTTCCCGCCCGTATCGTCAGCCTCGCCATGGGCCGGCCTTTCCGCGCCGCCCCACGCTCCGGCCGCCACCCTGCACGCGCGGGCGGCTGCGATCAACCCCTGCGCGAGCGCGCGGCGCCCGACCCCTGCGCGAGCGCGCGGCGCCCGACCCCTGCGCGAGCGCGCGGCGCCCGACGCGGCTTCCCCCCACCGGCGCCGACGGCTAGACACGGGGGGGCGACGGCGCAGGACGGACAAGGGGCGGACAGGCATGATCCGGGGCATTCTCTTCGACAAGGACGGCACCCTGCTGGACTTCGAGGCCACCTGGCGCGGCTTCGTCGAGGAGTCGATCGCCGCCGTCGCCCCCGACGACCTGGCGCTGCGCGACCTGCTGGGCGACCTGGTGGGGCTGGACCCCGCGACGCGGCGGTTCCGGGCCGGCTCGCCGGTGGTCTCGGGCTCGACGGCCGAGGTCGCGGCGCTGTGGGCGCCGCACCTGCCCGGGCGCCGCGCGGCGGAGCTGGAGGCCGAGATCGACGACCGCGCCGCCGCCGCCGTGCTGGACGGGCCGACCGCGGCCGCGCCGGACCTGCCGGGCCTGCTGGACGGGTTCCGCGCCCGCGGCCTGTCGCTGGGCGTCGCCACCCACGATTCCGAGCGCGCCGCCCGCATCCACATGCGCAGCCTGGGCGCGCTGGAGCGCTTCGACTTCATCGCCGGCTACGACAGCGGCCACGGGCTGAAGCCGGGGCCGGGCATGGTGCTGGCCTTCGCCGAGACCGTCGGCATCGCCCCGCACGAGGTGGCGATGATCGGCGACAGCCTGCATGACCTGGGCGCGGGGCGCTCGGCCGGGGCGGGGCTGGTGGTGGGCGTGCTGACGGGCCCGGCGGTGGCGGCGGAACTCGCCCCCCATGCCGACCATGTCCTGCGCTCGATCGCCGAGCTTCCCGCCCTTCTGGCGGAGCTGGCGCTGGCCTGAGGCGAAAGCGGCCGGGAACGCATCGCAGGGCCCGCTCTCCGGGCCGGATCCGCGCCGCGTCGCCGGCGGCGCGGGCGTCGGTCAGTCGGCGGGCGCCGCGGTCTCCTCGCCCGGGGCGAGCGAGCCGAAGGCGCTGCTCAGGCCGGCCAGGGGACGGTCGCCCGCGGGGGCCTGCGTCTCGACCGTGAAGCCCGAGCCGCCGGGCATCATCGAGACCTCGGCGTCCGAGGGACGGGTCGGCCGCTCGGCCAGGCGCTGGACCGGGGTCTCGGTCCGGCTGGAGGCGGTCTGCACGGGCGAGATCGTCAGGCTGACCTCCGCGCCCGGGCACTCGTCGCCGCGGGCCACGCAGTAGGTCAGGCGCTGGAGGCCCGCGCACTCGTTCCCCGCCTGGTAGATCACCCGGTCGCCGGAGCGATAGGCGACGCCGCAGCCCGGCGCCGTCATGATCAGCACCCGTCGGCCGTCGCCCTCGACCGCGCCGCGATCGTTGGCCACGACGTCGATGGCGTAGGCCTCGCCTGCGGCGAGCTCCAGGGCATCGTCTCGGGGATGGATTCCGGGGCCGGCGCCGAAGCGCTCGAGAAGATCGCCGCTCTGGACCACAGCGCCCAGGGCGATCGTCAATACGACTCCCGTGAGAATCGTCATAAGTCTGTCGTCACCACGCACGCAACTCACTCCACCGCATGCACGCACACAACACGCTCGATACACTCCCGAAGATTAACGTCGCGCTTCTATGAACGCCAGTGAAATCGTTCACGCAATCTTCAGATATAGGCGCAGAGGGTCCGACTCACCGGCCCGTTGCGCTGTCTGTCCAGACAATAGTAACGTCCAGCGCCGCATCGCGCGACCCTCCGCGCAGCATTCCTCAAATTTCGGAGCCCGCTGATGAAATTCGGTCTCGGCCAGCCCATTCGTCGCCGCGAGGACGTGCGATTCCTGAAAGGCGAGGGTCGCTACGTCGACGACATCCACGGCCCGGGCGATCTGCACGCATATTTCCTGCGCTCGCCCGCCGGTCACGCCCGAATCGCCTCGCTGGACGTCTCCGCCGCGCGCGAGGCCGAGGGGGTGAAGCTGGTGCTGACCTGGGCCGAGATCGAGGGTCGGGTGAATCCGCTGACCAACGACTTCCCGCTGGAAAGCACCGGCGAGGGCGTGGCCCCGGCGAAGCCCGTGACCATGCCTCACCTCGCGAAGGACCGGGTCCGCTTCGTCGGCCAGCCGGTGGCGATGATCGTCGCCGAGACCTACGCCCAGGCCCGCGACGCCGCCGAGCTGATCGAGCTCGACCTCGAGGAGCTGCCGGTGGTGGTCGAGCAGCGCGCGGCGCTGGAGCCCGGCGCGCCGGAGCTGCATGACGAGGCGCCGGGCAACCTCGCCTACGACTGGGGGATGGGCGACGCCGCCGCCACCGACGCGGCCTTCGCCAAGGCCGCGAAGACCGTCTCGGTCGAGGTGATGAACAACCGCATCGTGGTCGCCTCGCTGGAGCCGCGCGCCGCCCGCATCGGCTGGGACGGCGAGCGGTGGGAGATCCATGCGGGCACGCAGGGGTCGCACAACCTGCGCGGCAAGCTCGCCCGCCAGCTGGGCGTGGACGCGGGCGCGATCCGCGTGCTGACCCCCGACGTGGGCGGCGGCTTCGGCATGAAACTGCAGGCCCACCCCGAGGACGCGCTGATCGCGATCGGGGCGAAGGACCTCGGCGCGGTGATCCGCTGGACCGCCGACCGCTCGGAGGCGTTCCTCTCGGACGCGCAGGGCCGGGACCTGGTGACCCTGGCCGAGGGCGCCTTCGACGAGAGCGGCAAGGTGCTGGCGATGCGCTTCCGCTCGGTCTCGAACCTGGGCGCCTACTACTCGACCTTCGGCGCGGCGATCCACACCTTCTTCTCGGTGCCGATCTCGGGGGGGATGTACGACGTCCCCGTCTGGCGGCACGAGGTGAAGGGCGCCTTCACCAACACCACCCCCACCGACGCCTACCGCGGCGCCGGCCGGCCGGAGATGATCCACATCACCGAGCAGCTTATGGAGACCGCCGCCCGCGCCTTCGGGGCCGACCGGGCGGAGTTCCGCAAGCGCAACCTGATCACCTCGGACCAGACGCCCTACACCAACCACGGCGGCTGCGTCTTCGACAGCGCCGACCCCGCGCGCAACGTCGACGACGCCACCGCCGCGGCCGACTGGGCCGGCTTCGAGGCCCGCAAGGCCGAGGCCGCCGCGCGCGGCAAGCTCGCCGGCATCGCCGCGGTCTACTACTTCGAGCGCACCGGCGGCGGCCCCGCCGAAAGCGCGCTGATGGACGTGAAGCCGGACGGGGAGATCACGCTCGCCGTCGGCACCCAGTCCACCGGCCAGGGCCACGAGACGGTCTGGCCGCAGATCGTGCATGAGGAACTGGGCGTCGACCCGATGAAGATCCGCCTGCTGGCGGGCGATTCGGACATGCTGACCGCGGTGGGCGGCACCGGCGGCTCGCGCTCGCTGATCATGGCGAGCCGGGTGCTGATGCTGGCCGCCAAGGACGTGGTCGAGAAGGCGATGGACGGCGCCTCGGCGCTGCTGGAGGCCGCCAAGGCCGACATCGAGTATACCGTCGAGGACGGCGGGCGCTTCCGCATCGCCGGCACCGACCGCTCGGTGACGCTGTTCGAGGCGGCGGGCCAGATGGGCGGCGTGCAGGGCCTGGGCGAGGTCAACGACCGCGTCGCCACCTTCCCCAACGGCTGCCATGTGGCGGAGGTGGAGCTCGACCCCGAGACCGGCGCGGTCGAGATCACCCGGTATTCGATCGCCGACGATTTCGGGAAGATCGTGAACCCGCTGCTGGTCGAGGGCCAGGTGCATGGCGGCCTCGTCCAGGGCGCGGGCCAGGTGATGGGCGAGGTGGTGGTCTTCGATCCGGAGACGGCGCAGCCCCTCTCGGGCACGTTCATGGACTACCGGATGCCGCGGGCCGCGGACTTCCCGCAGATCTCGTTCAAGCTCAACGAGGTGCCCTGCACCACCAACCCGCTGGGCGTGAAGGGCTGCGGCGAGGCCGGCGCCGTCGGCGCGATCCCGGCGCTGGCGCTGGCGATCCAGGACGCGCTGCGCTCGGCCGGGGTCGAGGTGGCGGCGCCGCCGTTCACTCCGGTGCGGGTCTGGAACTACCTCAACGTCGCCTGAGGCCGCCGAGCTCCGGGCGGGGGCCCGCGGGTCCCCGCCCCCCCCTCCGGTCGCATCTGCGCGACCGGGCGCGGGCGCAGGGACGGGAGCCGCCGCCCCGCGCGTGGAACTCCGCACTCCCCCTGGCCGCGAGCTGAGCCCCGACGACCCTGCCCGTTCGTGCGAACCGTCGCCCGCCAGCCCCGACCGCCGCGCCCTGCGGCGCGCGCTGGCGGCGCCGGGCTGGCCGAGGGCTGCGAGCTCGGCCGGGCTGGCGGCGCACAGCGTCCGCCGCCTGACGCCCGCCACCGCCGAGGGCCCGTTCCGGATCGATCCCGACCTGATGCGGAGCGACATCCGCGAGGACCGCGAGAGCTCGCCCCTGTCGCTGCTGCTGCGGGCGACGACCGCCGCCCGGTGGAGGGCGCGGTGGTCGAGGCCTGGCACGCGGACGCGCGCGGCCTCCCTCCCGGGAGGCAGGGCCTGGGGATGGACAGGCGCGGGACGACCGTCCTGCGCGGCGGCCAGAGGGCGGATGCGGCGGGCGTCGTGCGCTTTCGCACGATCCGGCCCGGCGGGTGTCCCGGCCGCACGCCGCATGGGCGCCGCAAGGCGGTCCTCGCGGGCCGCGAGACGCTGACCACCCAGCTGGTCCTGCCCGACGAGATCCGCGCCCGGATCTACGCCCGCCCTGCGCGGCCCGCGACGCGGCGCGCGCCCTGACCAACGCCCGCGACCGAATCGCCCTGCGCGCCGGGCCGGATGCGGTCGTTACGGCGCGGAAGCTGGAGGCGGTGCGGGTGCTGGCGGGGGCGACCTGAGACGGCGGCGGGTCTCCGCGGCCTGACGCTGCGGGACGTCCGGCCCGCGCCGGTCCGGCGGCGCATCGCAGGCGGGCGTTGCGCCGGCGGCGGAGCGCGAGAGGCCCCGGGTCAGGCCCGGGGCGCGCGCTCCTGTCGCT
>CAXGVP010000140.1:0-7817 GCA_964013055.1 uncultured Albimonas sp. | reverse complement strand
CGCGGCCGGCGCGGGGAGCGCCCCTGCGGCCAGCAGCGGCGCGGCCAGCAGCAGCGGGAGGGTCCGGAGGGGGCGGGGCGCGCCGCGAGGCTGCATGGAGATCCGTCCTGCAAGCCCCGCGGGGGTCCGGGGCCGGCGCAGGATGGCGCCCCGGCGGGCGAGGCGCCAGTGCGGCGCGCCGGATCGTGATCGGGCTTCCCATGGCGCCTCCCGCAGCCTAGGAACGGACCCATGACCGACGCGCCTTCCCGAACCGAGATCTACGTCGACGCCGACGCCTGCCCCGTGCGGGACGAGACCCTGCGCGTGGCCGCCCGCCACAAGGTCCGGGTGCACCTCGTCTCCGACGGCGGCATCCGGCCCAGCCAGGACCCGATGGTCAACGTGGTCTTCGTCACCGGCGGCGCCGACGCCGCCGACGACTGGATCGCCGAGCATATCGGCCCGCGCGACGTCTGCGTGACCAACGACATCCCGCTCGCCTCGCGCTGCCTCGAGGCCGGCGCCCAGGCGATCCGGCCCAACGGGCGGCCCTTCGACCAGGCCTCGATCGGCATGGCGCTGGCCCAGCGCGAGCTGATGAGCACCCTGCGCGAGACCGGCGCGGTCACCGGCGGGCCGCGGCCGTTCTCGAAGGCCGACCGCTCGGCCTTCCTCAACCAGCTCGAGACCTCGGTGCGCGCCGCGCTGCGCCGCTGACGCCGCGTCCGTGCGCCCGCGCCCTTGCGGGCGGGGCCCGCGCCGGCCATCCTCCCGCCGGTCCGAACACGCCTGCGCGGGAGCCCTGCCGATGCCCTCCGATCCCCTGCCCGGCCTGGAGCCGGGGCTCGAGCCCGGCTACGACGTCCCCGCCCTGCCCGGCATGAGCCTGGCCGAGATCGAGACGCCGGCCCTGCTGCTGGACCTCGACCTCGCCGAGGCGAACATCGCCCTGATGGCCGCCCGCGCCGCCGCCGCCGGCGTGGCCCTGCGGCCGCACGCAAAGTCCCACCGATCGGCCGAGATCGCCCGGATGCAGATCGAGGCGGGCGCCGCGGGCGTGTGCTGCCAGAAGGTCGCCGAGGCCGAGGCGATGGTCCGCGGCGGCGTGCCCGACATCCTGCTGACCAACGACCTCGTCGATCCGCGCAAGATGGCCCGCGCCGCGCGCCTCGCCCGCGCCGCCCGGATCACCGTGATCACCGACGACCTCGCCACGGTTCCCGCCTGGAGCGCCGCCGCCCTCGCCGAGGGCGTCGAGCTGCCGATGCTGGTCGAGATCGACGCCGGCTCCGCCGCCTGCGGGGCCGAGCCCGGCGCGCCGGCCGCCGAAATCGCGAAGGCCATCGACGCGGCCCCGGGCCTGCGCTTCGCGGGCATGCAGGCCTATTGCGGCGTCGCCCAGCACATCCGCTCCCCCGCCGAGCGGCGCGCGAAGATCGAGGCCGCGGCCGAGCGCGTGCGCCTGACCCTCGATCACCTCGCGCGCGCGGGGCTCGACTGCCCCTGGATCACCGGCGGCGGCACCGGGTCGTGGGAGTTCGAGGCAGCCGGACCCTGGACCGAGGTGCAGTGCGGCAGCTACGTGTTCATGGACGCCGACTACCAGCGCGACGCCGCCGCCCCCGGCCAGGCGCTGGGCGAGTTCGCCAACGCGCTGGTCCTGCTGACCACCGTCATGTCCAAGGCCCGCCCGGGCCTCGCCATGTGCGACGCCGGCCTGAAGGTGCAGTCGATGGAGAGCGGCCCGCCCCGGATCCTGGAGCCCGACCCCGGCAACACCGGTCTCGAGGTGCTGGGCTGCGCCGACGAGCATGCGAAGCTGGCCGACCCGAACGACCTGCTCAAGCTCGGCGACCGGGTGCGGATGACGCCCGGCCACTGCGATCCGACGGTCAACCTGCACGACTGGCTGGTGGGGATCCGTGGCGACCAGGTGGAGCGGCTGATCCGCGTCTCCGCCCGCGGCCGGTCGTGGTGAGCATCGCACCCAGGGCCTGACCCGGGGCCTTGGCCCGACCTTGCAAGGGGGCGCCCGGGGCAGGCCGCGAGAGGCCCCGGGTCAAGCCCGGGGCGCCCGTGGAGCGGGCGTCTCGCCCACCGGCCCGGGGCGCTGGCGAGACGCGCGCGCCGGAGCCTGTCGCAGGGGGCGTTTCAATGCGCCTTGGCGGCCGGGCGGATGCGCGGATGGCGCGCGGATGGCGCATTGAAATGCGCCCTACTCCAGCAGGCGCATCAGGCGGTCCTTCTCGCCGTGGTCGTCGGGCCGCGCGAGCGCGTCGGACAGCGCCTGCAGGCTGTCGATGTTGTGGGAGGCGCGGAAGCTGTCGACATGGGGCAGCAGGGCCTTCACCCCGCCGGCGCGAGGCGCGAAGCCGTCCCAGCGCAGCAGCGGGTTCAGCCAGATCAGCTTGCGCGACGACAGGTGCAGGCGCTCGGCCTCGGCGGCCAGCCGGGTGGGGTCGTCGCGGTCGAGCCCGTCGGTGATCAGGATCACCACCGCGCCCTGGCCCAGCACGCGCCGCGACCAGTCGCGGTTGAAGGTCTTGAGGCATTCGCCGATGCGGGTGCCCCCCTCCCAGTCCTGGGCCTCGCGCCCGCAGGCGGCCAGCGCCGCGTCCGCGTCGCGCTGCATCAGGTGGCGGGTGACGTTGGTCAGCCGGGTGCCGAAGGTGAAGGCATGCACCTTCGCCCAGCCCGCGCCCTTCTCGTTCGCCGCGGCATGGAGGAAATGCAGCAGCATCCGCGAATAGCTGCTCATCGAGCCGGAGATGTCGCACAGCGCCACCAGGTTCGGCCAGCGCACCGCCCGCGCCCGCGTCTTGAAGGCCGAGACGTCGCCCCCCTGCCGCATCGCCGCCCGCATCGTCGCCCGCCAGTCCGGCCGCTTGCCCGAGACCGACGGCCGCGTGCGCCGCGAGGCCAGCGGCTTCACCGGCAGCGTCAGGCGCGCGATGGCGCGCTTCGCCTCCACCTGCTCGGCCGCGGTCATCTGCTCGAAATCGGTCTGCTTGAGCTTTTCGTCGGTCGAGAAGGTGAGGGTCGCGTCGAACTCGATCTCCTCGCCCTCCTCCTCGCCCTCGGGCGGAGGCGGGGGCTCGGCGTCGGCCATCAGCGCCTCGGCGGCGCGGCGCTCGGCGTCTTTCGGCGCGGGGGGCTCCTCCATGCTCTGCAGCATCGGCGAGAGCATGCGCATCATCTTCTCGAGGAACTCGGGGTCGCGCCAGAACAGGCGGAAGGTCTGGGCGAAGACGGCCCGGTGCTCGGGGCGCGAGACGAAGCAGGCGTGGAGCGTCCAGTAGAAGTCGGCCTTGTCCGAGAAGCCCGCCGCCTCCACCGCGCGGATCGCGTCCGTCACCCGGCCGGGGCCGACCGGCAGGCCGGCCTTGCGCAGGGCGCGGGCGAAGTGGACGACGTTGGCCGCCAGCTTGCCGTCCTGAGGGATCTCCAGCGGCGCAAGCTCCATTCAGGGGGCCTCGGCGTAGCTGGAGACCTCGATCAGGTTGCCGTCGGGGTCGTTGAAGTAGACGGACATGAAGGGCCCGCGGGCGCCGGTCTTCTGGACCGGGCCCTCGACGATGGCGATGCCCTCGCCGGTCAGGCGGGCGACGACGTCCGCAAGCTTCGCCTCGGTCAGCAGGCAGACGTCGCCGGAGCCGATGCAGGCGTGGTTGCGCACCTCCTGCCCGAGCGTCTGGAGGTTGATCTTCTGGGCGCCGATCTGCAGCGCCCGCCGGCCGCCGGCGAAGCTCGCCGCCTCGACCCCCAGCGCGCGGGCATAGAAGTCGACCGCGGCGTCGATGTCGCGCACGGTCAGGACCAGATGGTCGATGGCGGTCACGATCCCGGTCATCGGCTCAGGCCACCGGCATCGAATTGCGGGCGCTGTCGAGGATCCGCCGCGCCTCCGAGCCCTGCATCTTGGCGATGTCGTCCTGGTACTTCAGGATCGCGCCCAGGGTGTCGGCGATCACCTGCGGGCTCAGCGCCACCGCGTCCAGCGCCACCAGGCAGCGGGCCCAGTCGATCGCCTCGGCCACGCCCGGCTTCTTGAACAGGTCCTCGCGGCGGAGCTGCTGGACGAAGGCGACGACCTCCCGGCTCAACTGCTCCTGCGCTTCGGGGGCCTTGGCGGCCAGGATCTCCATCTCCCGCTCGAAGTTGGGGTAGTCGACCCAGTGGTAGAGGCAGCGGCGCTTGAGCGCGTCATGCACCTCGCGCGTGCGGTTCGAGGTCAGGATCACGATCGGCGGCTCCGCGGCCTTGATCGAGCCGATCTCGGGGATCGTCACCTGGAAGTCCGACAGCGCCTCGAGCAGGAAGGCCTCGAACGGCTCGTCGGTGCGGTCGATCTCGTCGATCAGCAGCACCGGCGCGCCGCCGGGCTGGGGGCGCATCGCCTCCAGCAGGGGACGCTCGATCAGGTATTCGTCGGAGAAGAGCTCGCGCGTCAGCGTCTCGCGGTCCTCGGCGCCCACCGCCTCGGCCGAGCGGATGGCGACCATCTGGGCCGCGAAGTTCCACTCGTAGACCGCGGAGGCGGCGTCGAGACCTTCGTAGCATTGCAGCCGGATCAGCCTGCGCCCGAGCGCGAGGGCCAGCGCCTTGGCGATCTCGGTCTTGCCCACGCCGGCCTCGCCCTCGAGGAACAGGGGCCGTCCGAGCTTGAGGGCAAGGAAAACGACTGTGGCGAGATCGCGGCCACAGACATAGCCGACGCGCCCGAGAATTTCGCTGGCCTCGTCTATGTTTGCAGGAAGTCCTTGCGACATGCTCTCAGCCTCCGATCGGGGCGTTTTCTGGGTCATTTGGGGAACGCCCTTGGCTGGGTCGAGGGCCGGTCCTAGCTCGCTGAACAAGACAGCCCGGCACGGGAAGAGGTCAACCCCTCCCTTTCGGGCATGTCGCCGGCCTGGGGCGGGGCATCCCGACGCAGGCGCGTTCGGCGGCACGGAACGCAGACCAAGGAGGACGGCCATGCTCAGCCCGCGCACGATCCCCACCCTGCTCTCCGGCGCGACGCTCGCGTCGGCCCTGATGTTCGGCGCGGCCGCGGCCGACCCGGGCAAGGCGCTCGACTGGACCGGCGCGCCGGAGACCGGCGCGATCCAGAGCTTCGGCGGCGACGCGATGTCGACCGAGCCGGTGATTTCCGAAGGCGACGGGGAGCCCGCGCCTTCGCCCCTGAGCGGCGTTCCCGCCGCCGACGACGAAGAGGCGATGCCGCTGGCGTCGCGGATCAACACCGGTCCTGCCGGCGCGCTCGGCGCCGTCGACCGCACCAACGAGGAGTCCTGACATGACCCGCCCCCGCACCGCTCGCAGCCCCCGTCTGGCCCGCCGCCCCCGCAGCGCGTCCTTCGCGATGCTGGCGATGACCGTGGGCGCCGTGTCGCTTGCGCCGGCGCTGGCGCCGCTGCCCGCCTCGGCCCAGACCACGGACGACGCGCAGACCGTGACCACCGTCACCGACGGCGTGACCAAGGATCATGTCACGGTCGACTTCGCCGACGCCGCCTTCATGGAGGAGCGCGAGATCGCGCGCATCGTCCAGGAGGTCTACGGCCCGGGCGTCGAGCAGTCGAGCGGGAACGGCCCCTCGGAGGCGGTGCAGCAGGCGCTCGACGTGGGCCAGCCGGTGCCCGAGGGCGCCAATGCGAAGCCGGTGAAGATGAAGCTCGCCAGCCGCCTGCCCGCCGGGCCCGAGTGGCTGGCCGTGGGCGAGAACCTGGTCGCGGTGGATGCCGACGGCCGCGTGAGCCGCGTGTACCACGACATGCTTCCCTGATGATCCCCCCCCGAGGGGGAGCATGATCGAGTACGTGTGGGGAGGGTCCGGCCGGAAGGCCGGGCCCTTCTTTCATGGACCCGGGCCGCAGGGCTTCGGTCGATGCGCCAGACCCCGCCGCCGCGCGCAGGTCGCATTGAAATGCGCCCTACAGCAGCACCATTCCGGCGAGCCCGAGGAAGCTGAAGAAGCCCACCACGTCCGTCACCGTGGTCACGAAGGTGCCCGAGGCGAGCGCCGGGTCCGCCCCCGCCCGGTCCAGCGCGATGGGGATCAGGATCCCCGCCAGGCCCGCGGCGACCATGTTGATCACCATCGCCACCCCGATCACGGCGGCGAGCTTGTAGTCGCCGTACCAGATCACCTCCACCACCGCGACCATCACCGCGAAGATGATGCCGTTGGTGAAGCCCACCACCGTCTCACGAGTCACCAGCCGGCGCATGTTCGCCGCCGTCAGGTCGCGGGTGGCGAGCGCGCGCACCGCCACCGCCAGCGTCTGGGTCGCGGCATTGCCGCCCATCGAGGCCACGATCGGCATCAGCACCGCCAGCGCCACGATCTGCGCGATGGTGGCGTCGAACTGGCTGATCACCATCGAGGCGAGGATCGCGGTCCCGAGGTTCACCGCCAGCCACGGGAAGCGCAGCTTGGTGATCTCCCACACCTTGTCCGACAGCGACTCGTCGCCGACGCCCGACAGGCGCTTGAGGTCCTCTTCCGCCTCCTCGTCCAGCGCCTCCATGGCGTCTTCCATCAGGATCACGCCGACCAGGCGGCCCGCCTCGTCGACGACGGGCGCGCTGGCCATGTGATACTGGTTGAAGCCATAGGCGACGTCGGCCTGCGGCTCGGTCGCGTCGATGATCTCCATCTGGTCGCGCTGGAGATCCTTGAGCACCTTGTCGCGGCCCGAGCCCATGATCCGGCTCAGCGGGGCCAGCCCCACAGGCTTCAGCGCCGGGTCCACCAGCACCACGTCGTGGAAGGCGTCGGGCAGGTCGTCGTGGGCGCGCATGTGGTCGATCATCTGCCCCACCGTCCAGTGCGGGGGGGCTGCCACGAAATCGCGCCGCATCATGCGGCCGGCGGTGTATTCGGGGTAGTTCAGGGCCTGCTGGACCGCGGTCCGGTCGACCGGCTCCAGCGCCTCGAGGACGTTGTTCTGCTGGGCCTCGTCGAGGTCCTCGATCAGGTAGACGACGTCGTCGGCGTCCAGCTCGCGCGCCGCCCGCGCCAGGTGCGCGGGGTCCATCGCCGCGAGCACGTCGTCGCGCACGTCGTCGTCGAGCTCCGACAGCACCTCGGGGTCGAGGTCGGCGCCCAGCACCTGGACCACCGCCTCGCGCATGTCATGGCCGAGCTGCTCGAGAAGGTCGGCGACGTCGGCGGCGTGCAGGTCCTCGATCAGGCGCTTGAGGCCGATGTGGTCGCGCTCGGCCGCCGCGGCCGCGGCGCGGGCGGGCAGCGAGGGGTCGAGCGACCACTCGTCCTCCCAGCTCTCGGCCTCCGGCTCTGCGGGACGCTCCAGCGTCGCCGTGTCGGCCGCGTCGCCGCGCGCCCGGGGCCCGTCCTCGCGCGGCCCGTCCTCGGCGTCGGTCTTGCGGTCGTTTCCGGCGTCGGTCATGGGCGGTCCTCTCGGCGGCGGGAGGGCTGGGACCCGACCTTCTAGCGCGGCGCCGCAAGTATTTGAAGCGCCGCGGCAAGCGTCCCTCGGGGCAAGGCGGCGGTGTTGACAGCCACGGGGCGGGCCTGCGTCATGGGGCCGCGAGAGGACCGGCGCCGCGGCGCCGTGGAGAGGGAGAAGCGGATGGGCCAGGGCAGCGAGCAGGCCGAGGCCGGCGCGGCCGGGGCTGCGCCGCGCACGCTGGGCGAGCTGCGGGTGCAGGCGATCGAGTCGCACCGGGCCGGCGCGCTGGACGCGGCCTTCACGGCCTACCGCGCCTACCTGCAGCGCCGGCCGCGGGATTCGGGGATCTGGACCAACCTCGGCGCCCTGCTGCGCCGGCGCGGAGAGCACCTCGCCGCCGCCGCCTGCCAGGCCGCTTCG
>CAXGVP010000139.1:0-7841 GCA_964013055.1 uncultured Albimonas sp. | reverse complement strand
CCGCCGCAGGCCCAAGCCCGCCCGCAGGGCGCCTGCGGGCCTACGCCTCCCCGCTCTTGCGGGGAGGCGCCTGGCGCTCAGCGCTGGCGGCGGAGGTCCAGGGTCAGGGGCTGGTCGGGGGAGATCCGCGCGGGCGCGGGCATCATCCGGCCGGGCGTGTGGCCGATGGTCTCGAACCGCGCCAGGCGCCGGCCCTCGGCCTCCAGGTCGTTGATCGGCTGGGTGTCGAAGGCCCGACCGCCGGGGTGGGCGGAGCGCAGGACGCAGCCGCCGACGGAGCGGTTCGAGTACGAATCCCACAGGTCGAAGACCATCGGCGTGTGCACCCCGATCGTGGGGTGGAGGCACTCGGCCGGCTGCCAGGCGCGGTAGCGCACCCCGGCGACCCGCTCGTCCTTGCGGCCGGTCTCGGTCAGCGGGACCTCGTAGCCGTTGCAGGCGACCTTGTAGCGCCCCTCCAGGTCGCCCGCCACGCGCAGCTGCAGGCGCTCCAGCGAGCTGTCGACGTAGCGCACCGTGCCGCCGATGGCGCCGGTCTCGCCCAGGACATGCCAGGGCTCGATGGCCGAGCGGAGCTCCAGCGTCACGCCCTTGTACTTGACGTCGCCGGCCAGCGGGAAGCGGAACTCGAACTGGGCGCGGAACCACTCGGGGTCGATGGGCAGGCCGAGGAACTCCTCGATGTCCGAGAGCACCTCCAGGAAATCCTCCCACACGAAATGCGGGAGCATGAAGCGGTCGTGCAGGGCGGCGCCCCAGCGGCGGAGCGGCCGCTCGAACGGCTGCTGCCAGAACTTGGCGATCAGGGCGCGAAGGATCAGGGACTGCGCCAGCGACATCCGCGGGTGGGGCGGCATCTCGAAGGCGCGGAACTCCACCAGGCCGAGGCGGCCGGTCGGGCCGTCGGGGGAATACATCTTGTCGATGCAGATCTCCGCCCGGTGAGTGTTGCCCGAGACGTCGGTCAGCAGGTTGCGGAAGATGCGGTCGACCAGCCACAGGGGCATGGACCAGCCGGGCTTGGGCGCCTGCTCGAGCGCGATCTCCATCTCGTAGAGGATGTCGTCGCGCGCCTCGTCCATCCGCGGCGCCTGGGAGGTCGGCCCCACGAACTGCCCCGAGAACAGGAACGACAGCGAGGGGTGCAGCTGCCAGTAGCGCACGATGGACGCCAGCATGTCCGGGCGGCGCAGGAACGGCGACTGCTCGGGCGTGGCGCCGCCCACCACGATGTGGTTGCCGCCGCCCGAGCCGGTCTGGCGGCCGTCATAGAGGAATTTCGTCGTGGCCAGCGAGCAGTGGCGCGCGTCCTCGTAGAGACCCTCGGAGATCTCGACCAGCTCCTCCCAGGTCTCGGCGGGCTGGATGTTGACCTCCACCACGCCGGGGTCGGGGGTGACCATGATCTTCTGCAGGCGCGGGTCGGAGGGGGGCGAGTAGCCTTCCAGCTGCACCGGCAGGCCGGTGGTCTCTGCCGCCTCCTCGATGGCCGCGATCAGGTCGACGAAACTGTCGGCCGAGGGCAGCGGCGGCATGAAGATATGCAGCCGGCCCTCACGCGGCTCCACCGTCACGGCGGTGCGCACCAGGTTGGTGTAGATGGCGATGCCGGGGTCGGGCATCTCGGGGGCGTTCATCGCGGCTTCGGGATGCAGCTCCCCGGCGATGGGCATGGGGGAGTGGCCGGGCGACGCCTCGCCCATGCCCGGCCCATAGCCCCAGACGCCGGCGCCGGGGTTCACCCCCGTCGCGCCGCGGCCCTGCATCGCGGTGCGGCGCGCCAACGGCGCGCGCGGCGCGAACGGGTCGAGCGGGTTCATCCAAGGCCGGTCGATCTCGGTGATCCAGGCCAGCGAGCTGAGCGGCAGGCGGTAGCCCGCCGCGCTGTCGCCCGGCGCCAGGAACAGCTTGCCGCGGCGGGTCCGCCAGCGCTCGGTCGCCCAGAAGAAGCGGCGGCGCGAGCGGTCGCGGGCCTGCTGGGCCTGCACCGGAAGCACCATGCAGACCGGCTGCGACAGGCCGCGGTCGAAGACGCGCGCCAGCCGCTGACGCTCCATCGGGTCGTCGAGCTTGTTGTCGACGGGATCGAGGTTCACCGGCAGCTCCTGCTCGCGCAGCAGGAAGGGGGCGGGATCCTCGTAGGCGGCCTCGGCGGCGATCGGGTCGATGTCGAGCGCCTCGCACAGCGCCTCGGTGAATTTCTTCGCCTCGGGGAAGCCGGCGCCCGACGCGGTCTCGGGGGCGATCAGCTCGGGTT
This sequence comes from uncultured Albimonas sp., assembly GCA_964013055.1. Lineage (GTDB taxonomy): Bacteria > Pseudomonadota > Alphaproteobacteria > Rhodobacterales > Rhodobacteraceae > Albimonas. The sequence continues at coordinate 5,584 of CAXGVP010000139.1, read as the reverse complement.
TTTCCCACAGCGCCTCGCCGTCCTTGCGCCAATACAACCCGAAGGCCCAGCGGGGCAGCTGCTCGCCGGGATACCACTTGCCCTGGCCGTGGTGCAGCAGGCCCTGGGGGGCGAAGCGGGTGCGCAGGCGGCGGATCAGCTTGTCGGCGTAGATGCGCTTGGTCGGGCCGACGGCGGCCTCGTTCCACTCGGGCGCGTCGCGGTCGTATTCGGCCACGAAGGTCGGCTCGCCGCCCATGGTCAGGGCCACCCCGTCGGCGGCGAGACGCTTGTCCACTTCCTTGCCGGCGGCGTTGATCGCGGCCCAGGCCTCGTCGGTGAAGGGGAAGGTCACGCGGGGCTCTTCGCGCACCCGGGTGATGCCCATGTGGAAGTCGAAGTCGACCTTGTCGGTCTTCTCGTGCCCGCCCGAGATCGGCGCGGCGGAGCGGGGCGAGGGCGTGGCGGCGAGCGGGATGTGCCCCTCGCCCGTCAGCAGGCCCGAGGTGGCGTCGAGCCCGATCCACCCCGCGCCGGGCACGTAGACCTCCGCCCAGGCGTGCAGGTCGGTGAAGTCGGCGTCGGGGCCGGACGGGCCGTCCACGGACTTCACGTCGGGCGTCAGCTGGATCAGGTAGCCGGAGACGAAGCGCGCGGCCAGCCCGCGGCGGCGCATCAGGTGCACCAGCAGCCAGGCCGAATCGCGGCACGAGCCCGACCCGATCTCCAGCGTCTCCTCGGGCGTCTGCACGCCGGGCTCCATGCGCACCAGGTAGGCGACGGCGTTCTGCACGACCTGGTTCACGGCGACGAGGAAGTCGACCGTGTGCTCCTCCTTCTCGGGCAGCGTCTTGAAGATCGCCTCGAACTTCGGACCCTGGGGGCCGGTCTCGAGATAGGGGGCGAGGTCCTTGCGGTCCTCCGGCGTGTAGTCGAAGGGGAAGGAGCCGGCGTACTCCTCGACGAAGAAATCGAACGGATTCACCGCGGCCATGTCGGCCACGAGGTCGACCTGCACCTCGAAGTGGTCGACCTTCTCGGGGAACACCAGCCGGGCGAGCCAGTTGCCGAACGGGTCCTGCTGCCAGTTGATGAAATGCGGCTCGGGCGAGATTTTCTGCGAGTAGCTGAGGATCTTGGTGCGCGAGTGAGGCGCGGGACGCAGGCGGACCACCTGGGCGCCCATGGTGATGGGCTTGTCGTAACGATAGGTGGTGCGATGCGTGATCGCCGCGTTGATGCTCATTCGATGCGTCCCTGTCCGGCTGCGCCTGTTCGACGGCGCAGTCGCAGCGCAGCATATTCCGAGGGCGATTCCTAGGGTGTGCCGACGTCGGCGGCGGCCGGGGAGCGTGCAGCGGGCCGGGGGCGATGAAATCGCAGGCGCCGGGCCTGCCGGGGCGGCGCCTCGCCGACGCCGCCGGGCCGGCCCTGCACGTCGACCGCCTCCGAGGCGCGCTTTTGCCTTCGCCGCTTTCGGCGCATCGACGCGTGCGGCCCGCCGGGCTGCCGGGCGCGGGCCGGACGCCGCCCTGCGGGAGGCGCCCGGCCGCGCCGCCTGCGCCAGGACGGTCGCGGATCCTCCTCCTGGCCGCCACGCGCCGCAGAGGCGGACCCCGCGGCGCCGGCTCGAGGGACAGCGGGGGCGGCGCCGCCAGGTCAGCGCACGGTTCTTTCAGAGGACGCCGGGGGGCGGAGATCCAGCGGGTCCGGCCTCCCCCGCGGCTTGTCGCGGCAGGCGAGAGGCTGGCCGCCCGCCGCCTGCCGCCTCCGCCGCAGGGGGGGGCGAGGGGGGGCGAGAGGGGGAGCGGACATGCGACCGCCGCGCCGTTGGGGCGGCGCGGCGGCTCGGTCAGGCGGGGGACGGACCCCGCGAGGGCCTGCGGCTCAGTTCTGCTTGGCGAGCCACTCGTCGACCTGCTTCTGGGCGTCTTCCTTGGCGATGCCGTAGCGCTCCTGGATCTTGCCCTCGAGACGCTCGCGGTTGCCTTCGACCTGGTCGACCTCGTCCGAGGTCAGCTTGCCCCAGTGCGCCTGGGCGGCGCCGGAAAACTGCTTCCACTTGCCTTCGATCTGGTCCCAGTTCATGGCGATCTCCTTCCTGCGTTCGGTGGGCCGCGCCTCGCCCGGGTCCCGTGTTGGGGGGATGACGGGAAAAGGCTTGGCGCGGCCCGGGTACGAGGGTGAGATGGGGACCGACCGTGGAGGAACCGCGGCCGGCCTGCGGCGAGGCCGAGGAATGTGCGTGGCGACAGGAGGGCGACGGCCATGAGCGGCAACGCCTACGACGCGGGGCGGCTGGACCTGCCCTTCACCGGCATCTGCAGCTTCGGCAAGTATCCGATCGTCCTGCCGGACCAGCCCTTCGAGGCCGACGTGGCCATCCTCGGCGCCCCGTTCGACGCCGGCGCCCAGTGGCGGGCCGGCGCCCGCTTCGGGCCGCGCGGCGTGCGCGAGGCCTCGACCCTCTTCGCCTTCGGCCATGCCGGCGCCTACGACCATGAGGACGACGTGGTCTATCTCGACGGCGCGCGCATCGTGGACCTGGGCGACGCCGACATCGTGCACACCGACACCCTGCGCTCGCACGCCAACATCGCCGCCAGCGTGCGCCGGATCCTCGGGGCCGGCGCCCTGCCGGTGGTGATCGGCGGCGATCATTCGATCAACATCCCCTGCATCGAGGCCTTCGAGGACGACTGCGCCCGCAACGGCCCGATCCACCTGGTGCAGCTGGACGCGCATCTCGACTTCGTCGACGTCCGCCACGGGGTGACCCGCGGCCACGGCAACCCGATGCGCCGGGCCGCCGAGAAGCCCTGGGTCTCGGGCCTCACGCAGCTGGGCATCCGCAACGTCTCCTCCACCGCGCGCGAGGGCTACGAGGACGCCCGCGCCCGGGGCTCGGACATCCTCTCGGTCCGCCAGGTCCGCGCCCTGGGGATCGAGGGCGTGCTGGCGCGCATCCCCGCCGGGGCCCGGGTCTATGTGACGATCGACATCGACGGCTTCGATCCCTCGATCGCGCCGGGGACCGGCACGCCCTCCCACGGGGGCTTTCTGTATTACGAGGGGCTGGAGCTGCTGGCGGGCGTGGCCAGGCGCTGCGAGGTGGTCGGCGTCGACCTCGTCGAGGTGGCGCCCGACTACGACCCCACCGGCTCGACCTCGATCCTCGCCGCGCAGCTGCTGCTGAACGTCCTCGGCCGCATCCTGCATGCCCGCGGCGCCGGGGCATGAAGCCCTGGCGGAGGCGCCGCCGGGCCGCGAAGGTCCTGGGCGCGGCCTTCCGGCGCGACCACTGGCGCGCCGCGGCCAACATGCCCCGTGTGCTGGAGCGGCCGCTGGACGGGCTGCGCCGCTACCTGCTGGGCGACCGCGGCGGCTGCTACCCGGTGCGCATCGGCCTGCGCACGCCGCAGGGACGCATCGCCCTGCAGGTCGACGCGCCGGTGGACTTCCTGACCGTGAACGAGGTGTTCTGCCGGCTCGACTATCCCGCGCCGCCGCCGGGGGGCGTGGTGGTGGACGTGGGCGCGAACCTCGGCATCTCGGCGGCCTGGTTCCTGACCCGCCGGCGCGACTCCCGCGTCGTCGCGTTCGAGCCCGACCCCCGCAACCTGCCGCGGCTCGAGGCGAACCTCGCCCCCTTCGCCGGCCGCTGGCGGCTGGAGCCGGTGGCGCTGGCGCTGCAGGACGGCGAGGCAGGCTTCGCGATCGAGGCGTCGGGCCGCTACGGCCGCCTCTCCGAGCAGCCCTTCGCCAGCGTCGAGAGCGAGGTGATCCGGGTGCGCTGCAGCGCGCTCGACGCCGCCCTGCGCGAGGTTCTGGCGCGCGAGGGCCGCATCGACGTGCTGAAGCTGGATGTCGAGGGCTGGGAGGCCGTGCTGCTGGCGGCGCTGCCCCCCGACCTGCTGCCCCGCATCGGCGTGGTGGCGGCCGAGGGCCGCTTCCCCGACATCGCCTTGCCCGGGTTCCGCGCCTCCGAGCGTGGCGGCGTCACCGTCTTTCGCCGCACGGGCTGACGGACCGGCCGGCGCGCGCCCCCGCCTCGCGAAGGGCTTGGGGGCGCGCCCTCCCGCGGGCTAGGCTTGCGGCGCGAATGGGTTCCGGCTGCGGTCCGGGGCTTCAACAGGGCCGGCCGCGGCCGGCGGCGGAGGATACGCATGATCGGAAAGATGCCCCTGATGCGCGCGGGCCGGGTCTTCGGCCCGCTGGTCGAGATCGCGCCGGACGCGCTGGTCCACGACACCGCGCTGATCCACGGCAAGGTGCGCCTCGGCGCGCGGGTCTCGGTCTGGCCCAACGTGGTGATCCGGGCCGAGCGCGACTTCGTCGAGATCGGCGAAGGCTCCAACCTGCAGGACTTCGTGATGGTCCATGTGGGCATGAACTCGGGCACGACGGTGGGGCGCAACTGCTCGATCACCCACCACGTCACCATCCACGGCTGCGAGATCGGCGACGACTGCCTGATCGGCATCAACGCCACGGTGATGGACGGGGCGAAGATCGGCGCGGGCTCGATCGTCGCCGGCCACGCCATCGTCACCGAGAACGCCGAGTTCCCGCCCAACTCGATCATCGCCGGCGTGCCCGCGAAGCGGGTGGGGGAGCGGGACTGCTCCGAACCCAACCGCGGCAACGCCGACTGGTACTGGCGCAACGCCCAGGCCTACGCCCACGGCGTGCACCGCGAGGAGGACTGGTAGGACCGGGCGGCCCCGGCGCGCGGGCGAATGCTTACCGATTCTTAACCCTCGAATCCTAGCTTTAACCTTGTCGGGAGCGTCGCGCCGCCGACGGCGCCGCCGCGCGTCCCGCCGAGCGCAGGGAGAGCCAGGATTGACCGCACCGCCGCCCGGACGGAGGTTCGCCGTCCCCGAGCCGCCAGGGCCGGATCGGGGGACGGGGGACTCCGGGACGGCTCCGGGCCTCTCGGACGCCGGCGCCGGTCTCTGGCGCCGGTCCGGCCCGGTCGCCCCCCCCGACCGGCCGGCTGCGGAGGCCGCGCCGTCTCCGCCCCTGTCCCCGCGCCCCGGTCCTGCGCCGCATCCGCCATCCGACCTCCTGCCGGAGCTTTCCTGGGACGACGGCCGCCTGCCCGACGTCAGCCCCCGGATCGCCGCCTTGCGGGCGGCGGGCCTGCAACGGCGCCCGCGGGCCTCTCCGCCCGCAGACGCCGTCGCCCCGTCGCAGGGCCTGGACGCATGGCTCGCGCCCGGCGCGGACCGGCCGACGGAGGCTGATCCGAACGCCGCATCCCGCGCGGACGCCGCCGCGATCTCCCGGCCCGACGCGGGCGCCCTCCACCCCGACGCGGGCGCCCTCGACCCCGGCCCGCGCCGGCCGCCCGCGATGCCCGACGAGGCCGTCGGTCCCCGGGCGGCGCCTGCCCGCAGCCCTGGCCCCGCGGCGTCCGACTCGGGGCCCCCCCCGCCCTCCGGCGCCCGCCCTCCGCCGGTCGCCCGGCCTCCCGAGCTCTCGCCCCAGCCTCCCGCGCCCGCGGCCGTGGCGCCCGGCCTGGCGCCCCCTGCACCCTCGCCGGCGGCGCCGGGGCCGGTGGCCTCCGGCCCGCCGCCGACCGAGCCGTCGCCCCGGGCCC
>CAXGVP010000138.1:0-7859 GCA_964013055.1 uncultured Albimonas sp. | reverse complement strand
CGTGGCCGGGGTGGGGGGCGGCGCATTGAAATGCGCCCTACGCCTCCGTTGCGCGCCGACGCCCCGTAGGGCGCATTTCAATGCGCCATCCCCGCGCCAACCCGACCCAATCCGCGCCTCGCCCGCGCGCCCTCCGACGCCCCCCCCGCCGCTCAGAGCGAGCGGCCGACGATCTCCAGCATCACCTCGCTCGCGCCCCCGGCGATGCGCTGGTAGCGGCTGTCGGCCCAGAGGCGCGAGATCGGGTATTCCTTCATGTAGCCGTAGCCGCCGTGGAGCTGCAGGCAGATGTCGAGCACCCGGTCCTGCATCTCGGTCCCCCACAGCTTCGCCATCGCCCCTTCCTCGGGCGTCAGCTCCCGCGCGATCTGGGCCTGGAGGCAGCGGTCGACGAAGGCGTGGCCGACCTCGATGTCGGTCGCGCAGCGGGCGAGCTGGAAGCGGGTGTTCTGAAGGTCGAACAGCGTGCCGCCGAAGGCCTGGCGCTGCTTGACGTGCTCCAGCGCCCAGCCCATCGCGGCCTCGGCCACCGCCACGGTGTTGATGGCGATGATCAGCCGCTCCCACGGCAGGTTCGACATCAGCATGCCGAAGCCGCGCCCCTCCTCGCCCAGCAGAGCCGAGCCGGGCAGGCGCACGTCGTCGAAGAACAGCTCCGAGGTGTCGGCGGCATGGGTCCCGATCTTCTCCAGCTTGCGCCCCTTGCGGAAGCCCGGCAGCGACGTGTCGACCAGGAACAGGCTGACGCCCCGCGCCCCGGCCGAGGGATCGGTCTTCGCCGCCACCACCACCAGGTCGGCGGTCCAGCCGTTGGAGATGAAGGTCTTCTGCCCGTTCAGGACATAGCCGTTGCCGTCCCGCTTCGCGGTGGTGCGCAGCGCCTTCACGTCCGAGCCGCCCGAGGGCTCGGTCATCCCGATCGCCGCGATCGCCTCGCCCGAGGCCATGCGGGGCAGCCACTCCTGCTTCTGCTCCTCGGTCCCGTAGTGCAGCAGGTAGGGCGCGATGATGTCGGAGTGCAGCGACCAGCCGGGGCCGGTGAGGCCGAGGCGATACTGCTCCTCGAGCAGGATCGCGGCATAGCGCTCGTCGACGCCGGCGCCGCCGTATGCCTCGGGGATCAGGGTGCAGAGCCAGCCCTGCCGGCCCATCTCCCGCCAGGCCTCGCGCGAGACTTCGCCGGCGGCCTCCCACTCGGCGTTGCGGGGCAGGAACTCGGTCTCGAAATAGCGGCGGACGGTGTCGCGGAAGAAGTCGTGCTCGGGCTCGAACAGGGTGCGGCGCATCGGAAGGCTCCGGAGAGGATTGGGGGGGGCGGAGGGGGCGGGCGTCAGCCCGCGGCCCCCTCCCAGTAAGGCGCGCGCAGCTCGCGCTTGAGGATCTTGCCGGCCGAGCTCAGGGGCAGCGGCTCGGCGCGGATCTCCACCGCGCGGGGGCACTTGTAGGGGGCGAGGCGCGCGCGGCAGAAGTCGATCACCGCCTGCGGCTCGACCGTGGCGCCGGGGCGCGGGACCACGAGGGCCAGCACCGTCTCGCCCCATTGCGGATGCGGGATGCCGATGACGGCGCATTCGGCGACGCCGGGAACCTCGGCGATCACGTTCTCGACCTCGATGGCGAAGACGTTCTCGCCGCCGGTCTTGATCATGTCCTTCAGCCGGCCGGCCAGAAACAGGAATCCCTCGTCGTCCAGCCAGCCGAGATCGCCCGAGTGCATCCAGCCCTCGCGCAGGGCGGCGGCGGTCTCCTCCGGGCGGTTCCAGTAGCCCTGCATGACGTTGGGGCCGCGGATCGCGATCTCGCCGACCTCGCCCGGATCGGCGCGGGTTCCGTCCTCGCGCCGCACCTCGACCTCGCAGAGCAGGCCGGCCTGCCCGCAGGAGCGGCGCTTGGCGGCGTTCGGCCCCTCGGTCACGGCGTACTTGCCCGGCAGCATGGTGGCGATCGAGGCGACCTCGGTCATGCCGTAGCCGTGCACGAACCGGGCGTTGGGCAGCAGGGTCAGGGCGCGGCGCAGGGTCTCGTCCTCGATCGGGCTGGCGCCGTAAAGGACCTTGCGCAGGCTCGACAGGTCCCGGGTCTTCGCGTCGGGGTGGTCCAGCAGCATCTTGATCATCGTCGGCACGAACTGCGCGTTGGTCACGCGGCAGGTCTCGATCTGCGCGAGGCACGCGGCGGCGTCGAAGCGCGGCACGTAGGCGTGGGCGCCGCCCATCATGGTGATCGCGAAGGTCGAGGTGCCGTCGGCCAGGTGGAACATCGGGGCCGAGTGCAGGTAGATCGACTCCTCGTCGAACTGCAGCGAGGCCATGGCGTTGATCGCGTTGGCGCAGATGTTGTCGTGGCTCAGCATCACCCCTTTCGAGGCGCTGGTGGTCCCCGCGGTGTAGTAGAGCCCGGCGAGGTCCTCGCCGCCCCGCTCCTGGTCCGCCATCGGCTCGGCCCGGGTCGCGAGATCCTCGTAGGGGACGAGATCGGGGCCGCCGTCGCCGCCCTCGCCGATCAGGATCGTGCGCGCCCAGGCGGCGGGGCGCGGGGTCATGGCGCGGGCCAGCGACAGGCCCTCGGCGTCGGCGATCAGCACGCCGACGCCCGCGTCCTCCATCAGGAAGGCGAGCTCGCGCGGGGTCAGGCGCCAGTTCATCGGCACCGCCGCGGCCCCGCACCAGGGCAGGGCGAACAGGCTCTCGAGGTAGAATTCGGAGTTGAAGGCGAGGATCCCGACCCGGTCCCCCGGCGCGACGCCCATGGCGCGCAGCCCGCCGGCGAGGCGCGAGACCCGCTCGATCGCCTCGCGGTAGGTCCGCCGCCCGTCGGCCGAGACCCGCACCGCCCCGTCCGGATTGGTCGCCGCAGCCCGTTTCAGCCCATGCGTCAACTGCATGGTCGCTCCTCCCGAAAGATCGTCGCCCAGGCTCTGCGGCCCGTTTGCGCCAGGCTCGCGGCCGGCGCTTGAGTGACATACCAGTTTCACCTAGCAAAACTCAAGAGGCGCATTCGGACGATGGCCGCCGCCGGGCCCGCGCGCCCGGCGAGACCTTCGGCCCGGCGACGGCCCGGGACGAAGGGAACCGCGGAGGCGTCTGGGCCGGCCCCCGCGAGGCGGGTCCGCACCCTCGGCCCCCGGGCCCGGACGCGCGGCGCGGGCCGGTCGCCGGCGGGCGGCGACCGGCTGCGGTCGGGCGGGACGCGACGCGCGGCTCAGGCCCAGCCGAGCGCCTCGAGCGACTCGGCGTCGTTCCAGATCTTGGTCATGTGCGCGATCCGACCGCCCGCGAACTCCATCGCGTAGACGTAGTCCGCCGCCACCGCCCGCCCGGTCGGCGCCACCGGGCCGCCGTCGCCGGTATGGGTCCCGTGGAACACCGCGAAGGCCAGCACCACCTCGCGCTCGGGGTCGGCGGCGAAGGCCTTCAGCTCGTAGCGGCCGTCGGGCAGCGGGCCCAGAAGGCCCTTCATCCACTCGGCATAGCCCTCCAGCGTGCGGACCTCGGCCAGCGCCTTCGACTGGCAGGCGAAGCTGGCGTCCGGCGTGCAGAACGGCGCGCAGGCGCTCCAGCCGCCGCCGGTCTCGCAGGCCTCGAAGAACGTGCGGGCGGTCTCGATCATGGTCATCGCGGGTCTCCTCCTGATCCCCAGGCGACGTCCGGCGCGGGCCTCGGAAGCGAGGGCCGCCCGATCCGCACGTCGCACGAACAAGGTAGGCCCCGCGCCTTCCCCGACGTATCGTCCAGATGCAGCACCAGATGCAGGAGCGGGCGACTACTGCATCTGCAGGGGGGAGAACGGACCGATGGCGGACGGCGAGCCGAGAGACGGCGGCCTGACCCGGCGCGAGCAGGAGGTCGCGCAGGCCTATGCGCTGGGCGCCAGCTACAAGGAGATCGCGCGGGACCTGGGCGTCTCGCCGACCACGGTGCGCTCCCACCTGCGCACGGTCTACGGCAAGCTGGGCGTCACCTCCAAGATCGAGCTGGCGCGGTTCATCGACGACGGCGCCGCCCAGGCGCGCGGCGACGTGGGCGACATGGCCGCCGAGCTGGCGCTGGAGCTCGACGAGGCCGCCCGGCGCGAGCGCAGCCTGGCGCGGGTCCTGCGCATCATCAGCGAGCAGGAGGATTCGCCCGAGCGGGTGATCGACGCCGTGCTCGACCACGCGCTCGAGATCTGCGAGGCGGAGTTCGGGGTCCTGTTCGAATACGCCGGCGGGATGCGCTTTCGCGAGCTGCGCTCGCGCAACATCGCCCCGCCCTTCGCGGCGTGGCTGGCCGAACAGGGCCTGTTCGAGGTCGAGCCCGAGACCGGCATCGGGCGCGTCGCCGCGCAGATGCAGGCGATCAACATCCCCGACGTGCGCATCGACGAGGCCTTCCGCGAGGCGGCCCCCCTGCGGGTCGCCACCGCCGAGCTGGGCCGCGCCCGGTCCTTCGCGGCGATCCCGATGATCTCTCGCGGGCGGCTGATCGGGGTGTTCACCGTCTACCGCACGCGGGTGCATCCGTTCAGCGAGCGGGCGGTGGAGCTGGCCCAGGTCTTCGCCGACCAGGCCGCGATCGCCATCGAGACCGCCCGCCGCTTCCGCGCGCTGGAGACGCGGCTGGCGCGCGAGCGGACCAACCGCGAGATCCTGGAGATCATCCGGCGCAACCGCGACGACGAGCAGCCGGTGTTCGAGGCGATCGTGCGCAGCGCGGTGGAGCTGTGCGGCGTGCGCTTCAGCATGTTCTGGCGCTTCGACGGGGCCCTGGTCCACTACTGCGCCAGCCCCGGCTTCTCGGCCGGGTTCATGGCGGACTACCTCGCCGCCTACCCCAAGCCGCCGGAGCCGGGCGGCCTGGTCGAGGCGGTGCTCCGCACCGGCCGCACCGTCCACCTGCCCCATGCGCAGGACCCTTCGGCCTATTACGAGGCCGAGATCGCCCGGGCCCACGACTACGACCACATGATCGCCGTGCCGGTCGAGACCGACGGCGGGATCTGGGGCGTGCTGGTGCTGGCCTGGCCCACCGGCCGCGCGCCCGAGGACGGACAGGTCGAGCTGCTGGAGACCTTCGTCACCCAGGCCGTGATCGCCATCGAGAACGTCGCCCGCTTCCGCGAGCTGCGCGCCCGCCTGGAGCGGGAGCGGGGCCTGGCCGAGATCCTGCAGCTGCTCAGCCGCTCGCGCGAGGACGAGGGGCCGATCTTCGACCTGATCCTGCGCAAGGCCGAGGAGCTCTGCGCCGCCGACGCCGCCGCCCTGACCCTGGGGCGGGAGGGCGACGCCCACCAGGTGATGGCCGCGGCCCGCGGCGTGCATCCCCGGACCCGCGCGCTCTACGACGCGGGCCAGGTCTCGATGCGCCCGGCCTCCTACGCGGCGCAGGCGATCCTGTCGGGCGCGCCGGTGCACGTGGAGGACTTCGCCGAAACCCCGGGCTACCGCGACGGCGATCTGCCGATGCGCTCGCTGGTCGAGGATACGGGCATGCGCACCAGCCTGTTCGTGCCGCTGGTCGCGAGGGACGGCGGCATCGGCGCGCTGATCCTGTTCCGCCGGGAGGTGCGCCCCTATTCGCCCGACGAGATCGCCCTGGTCGGGACCTTCGCCGCCCAGGCCGTGATCGCGGTCGAGAACGTGCGCCAGGTGCGCGAGCTGGCGCGGCTGAACGCCGAGCTCGGCGACCGGGTCGAGGCGCAGGGCGGCGAGATCGCCCGCATGGCCCGCCTGAAGCGCTTCATGTCCCCCGCCGTGGCCGAGGCGCTGGCCCGCTCGGGCGGCGAGGAGATCCTGGCCAGCCACCGCTCGTTGATCGCGACGCTGTTCTGCGACATCCGCGGCTTCACCGCCTTCTGCGAGCGCGCCGAGCCCGAGGAGACCATCGAGGTCCTGCAGACCTACCACGAGGAGCTGGGCAAGCTGATCTCGGCCCATGGCGCGGGCGTCGACAAGCGGATGGGCGACGGGATCATGGTGGTCTTCAACGACCCGTTCCCCTGCGAGGATCCCGCCGGGGATGCGCTGCGCCTGGCGGTGGCGATGCGCGACCGGATGGCGGAGCTGTGCCAGGGCTGGAAGCGCCTGGGTCATCGGCTGGGCTTCGGGGTGGGGGTCTCGCTGGGCTACGCCACCATCGGGGTGGTGGGCTCGGAGGGGCGCTACGACTACACCGCCTCGGGCGCCGCGGTGAACCTGGCCGCGCGCCTGTGCGACCGGGCGGAGGACGGCGAGATCCTGCTCAGCCCCCGCGCCGCCACCGCCGTCGAGGACGCCTTCGCGCTGGAATCGAGCGGCGAGCTGACCCTCAAGGGCATCCGCGAGCCGGTCGAGGTGTTCCGCCTGGTCGACGCCTGAGCGCCGCGCGGCCGCCCCCGGGACCCGCCGCGGGGCCGTCGGCTCAGGCGCCCGCGGGACCCGCCGCGGGGCGGTCGCTTCAGGCGCCCGCGGGGCGCGGCGGGGTCGCGCTGCGGGCGAAGACCGCCAGCGCCGCGACCGCCGCCGCCATCATCGCCCCGCCCAGGACCAGCGTCGTGCCCGCATCGCCGACCCGGTCGGCGACGCCGCCGGCCAGCGGCGGCGCCAGCATCATCTGCACATAGTAGATCGAATAGAACACGCCCGTCCCCAGGGCCCGCGACTCCGGCGGCAGGATCCGCCCCGGCATAGCCACTACCGGCCCCGGCGCCAGCCCCACGATCACGCCGCCCACGACCAGCGCCACGAGCATCAGCGGGATCGGCAGGACGAGAAGCGCGGGAAACAGCACCGCGCCGACGACGAGGCTGGCGAGGATGATGACGTTGGGCCGCCCCGTGCGGTCCGCCAGCCATCCGCCGAGCGGGATCGCCAGCGTCGCGGACAGGATGTAGAGGCTCGTCGCCGAGCCGGCGGCCGTGGGGGTGAAGCCCCGCTCGACCAGCGCCAGCGTCCCGAAGCCGAACAGCATCGCGAAGGCGGCGTTGTAGAGGCCCCAGACCAGCGCCGCGCAGACGAGCGGCCCCCAGGGCAGCGCCCCGGCGGCGATCCTCGCCGCGCCCGGCGCCGCATCCGGCGGCCGGCGATAGACCAGTGCGAACAGCGCCAGCGCCGCGACCGTCAGCCCCGTCAGGACATTCCAGGCGAGGCCGAGCCCCCCGTAAGCCGCCAGCGAGGGCAGGACCAGCAGGCTCAGCGCGATGCCCAGCGGCCAGGAGCTGATGAAGATCGCGAGCGCCGTCGACAGCCCCCCCTTCGCGAACCAGTCGAGCACCAGCTTGGTCATCAGGACGTTGATCACCACGCCCCCGACGCCGGAGACGAGGCGCCCGGCGATCGCCGCCTCGAGCGTGGTCGCCTGCGCGACGATCACGCCGCCCACGACCATCAGCGCGAGGCTGGCGGCGACCGTGCGCTTGTCCCCGAAGCGCATCGCGACCGCGCCGCCGCCCACCGCCACCACGATCCCCGGGCCCAGGTAGAGCCCGATCAGCAGGCCCACGTCCGCCAGCGTCACCGCAAGGCTTTCGACGATCTGCGGCGACAGCGCCGCGACCGACTGGAACTGAAAGGCCATCACCGTCCGCGCGAAGAACAGCACGAACAGGATGATCCAGCGCATCTGCATGTCAGCGGCCCCCCGGCCGGCCCGCGCTGGAGATCGTGGCGACCTCGCGCCGACGGCGTCGTCTCGGGTCACCCTGCCCCTTTCCGTTGCGTAAGTGCAATCGGGAACCGCCGCGCGCCAGACCTCCGCGACGCCCGGCGGGCCGGGCGCGCACAATAGCCCCGCAGCCCAGCCCCCCGGCCCCCGGCGGCAGGCGCCCGGCAGCGAGCGGCGCAGGACGGGCGCGGCGGGCGGCGGGCGGGCGCCTCGGGGCGGGCGCGCATGCCGCTTGCGTCC
>CAXGVP010000137.1:0-7919 GCA_964013055.1 uncultured Albimonas sp. | reverse complement strand
GGGCCCGCCAGGTTCGCGCGCTTCTCGAGGAGGAGCGCGAACTGATCCTGCGCGGCGACCTGCGCGCCCTGGCCGGCCACGCGGCGCGCAGCCGAGCCGCGCTGGACGACCTGATCGCGACTCCCGTCGCCGGCGAGGCGCCGGAGCGCGAGCTCGAGCGGATCCGGACGACGGCGGAGCGCAACCGCCGGCTGCTGTCGGCCCTGTTGGAAGGCGCGGCCGAAGCACGGCGCGAGCTGGCGCAGCATGAGAAGGCCCGCAAACACCTTGGCTACGGCCGATCCGGGGAACCCGTCGCCGGGTCGGGCTCGGGACGAAGCCGTCGCGCCTGACGAAGAGCGGGACAGGCAAGGCTCCGACGCTGCGGCAGTCTCGGCAGCGTCCTGGTTTGCATGAGCTGGATATAGGTCCGCTGAGAACAGAACCGGCGGCTCGACCGCGGGCCACCCTCGCCTGGCCGCACGGCGACGGAAAGGCAGCCACGGTCACCCGGGCGATCGCCTTTCGTGCAATCGTTTGCTGTTCGAGGGAAAAATCCGCGACGCCCCGACGAAGCAGGCGGATCGCGACCCCGGCGGGACGTCGATCATGACATTGGAACGCCCGCCCGGGACTCTGCGGAGCGCGTCACCGGGGACATTCGCGAGACTCCGCACCAGGCTGGACGCCGCCATCCCGGCCTTGGCCATCAGACCCACGCCCTTCTGGAACGCACGCCAGACGAGAATGGATGAATTCAACGCGGACGCCTCGACGGAGACGACCCTGCCTGCATTGGCCGAATCGTCATCCGCACTTCCCCCGAAGTGGCTGGCGGCTCAAGTCGGCGCCGCGTCGACTCCTGGACGCGACCGGTCACCCGAAACGAGACTGCACCAGGTTGGCGAAACTGGCGGCGCCGGCCTGCAGCAGCGACACGGCGCCCTGGCCGGGCACGTAGCCGCTGGCGCCCTGCTCGGCGGCGGAGCGGGCAAGGAAACGGCGGATCATCGTCTCGACCTTGTCAGGGTCGGAGAACACGGCGATCGACTCCTCGCCGAACAGCTCGCGGGTCTTCGAGCGCAGGGTGTCGCGCTGTTGATCGAGGTCGATCTGCGCGAAGGCCGACGGCAGGCCGTAGGCCTTCTCGATCACCGAGCGCAGGGGCCGGTCGCCGAGAGCGGCGAACCAGGCCCTGCCGTCGCGGCCGGCCTCCTCGGCGTCGGCGGCATGCTTGGCAAGCTCTCGCCGCGCGTTGAGGGCCAGGCGCAGGTCGGTGTCGGCATCGCCGACGGCGACCTCGAACTGACGCTCCTTGAAGGCGGCGGCGATCTCGCCTGGGAAGCCGATGTCGGCGACCTTCGGGCCCAGGATGCTGCCGTAGCCGAAGGCGTTGGCGAAGTCGCGGTAGCGCGGATCCACCAGCCGGTTGGCGAAGGACTTGGTGTCCAGCGGATCGCTCTCGAGCACCTTCTGGAGGAAGGCGCGCTTGTCGATCTCGTCCTCCAGGCCGAAGGCGCCCAGGGCCACCTGCAGCAGGCGGCGGTCCTTCACCAGATCCTCGGCGGTGACGGCCTTGTGGATGGTCTCCTCGAAATGGGTGATCGCCCGGGTGACCTCGGGCGATTTCGCGAAGGTCTCTCGCTGCTGGTCCTCGATCCGTGTGAGCAGGGACCAGCCTGCGACGCCGCCTATGGGAAGGATCGGGGTGAAGGCCATGGCCGTCGCCTCTATTGCGCGGCGGTCGCGGCGGAGGAGACGGCCAGCAGCCGTTCCTCGCGCGGCAACAGCGTGCGCAGGGTCTTCAGGGACTGGTAGAAGCGCTCGGCGATCGCATGCTCGGTCGCCTCGGTCAGGCGGGCGCGGCTGTCGGGATCGTCGAAGACCTGGGAGAGCTGCTCGATGCCCGCCAGGATCTGGCGGCGGGCCTCGGCGGGCTCGGCCTCGCCGGCCAGCACCAGCTGGGCGACGTAGCAGACCCGGCGCACGGGCGTCGTGACCTCATGCGGGTGGATCGCGTCGCGCAGGCGCAGGACGTTGGCTTCGGGCGTGAGGATGTTGATCCGGGTGCGGCGGGGGCCGTTCTCCATCACCACGCCGTTCACCATCACCCGTTCGCCCGGGCCGAGCTTCAGGATCAGGCCGGGCATCTCAGGCGCCCTCGACCTGGCCGCGCAGGCCCTTCATCACGGTGGCGTTGATGTCCACCAGCGCGGCGGCGGAGATCTCGCGCTTCACCAGGCGCGGCGTCTCGCGCTCGACGAAGGCGGCGAGCGACAGCAGGCCCGCGCGCAGCGCCTCGGGCAGGCCGTTCTCCTCCACCGCCAGGTCGGCGGCGAGGGTCAGCCACAGGCGGAGGTTGTCGTGGGCGGCCGAGGCGAGGCGCCCGTAGGCGCCGATCTCGCCGGCGTCGATCGCGGTCTGGGCCTCCGAGAGGCGGTGGGTGACGTTGGCGAAAACCCGATACTCGGCCTGGCGCGGCGTCAGCGCGGCGTGGCCGGCGTCGCCGTAGGCCGGGCGGCGATCGGCGCCGCGGCCGAGACCGGATCGGGAGGGGGAGAGCGCGGCGGCGGTCATGGCGGCTCCTGGGTCTGGCGAGGTCCGGCGCCGGCGATTCAGGCCCTGGCTGCGCGTCTCGCCGTGATGTCCCGTGCGCCCTTGTCCCCCGCGGCGGCGCGCAAGAGGCGCGCGCCCCCCGCGCGGGGCGCGGGGCGGTGGTGGGGAAGGCCGGGTTCCCGGCCTTCCCCCGTCGTCTCCCTTACCGGAAGAGCGACAGCACGCTCTGCGGCGCCTGGTTGGCGATCGACAGCGCCTGGATGCCCAGCTGCTGCTGGACCTGCAGGGCCTGCAGGCGGGCCGAAGCCTCCTCCAGGTTCGCGTCGACCAGGGCGCCGATGCCCGAGGTCAGCGAGTCGGACAGCGACTTCACGAAGTCGGCCTGGATGTCGACCCGGCCCTGGACCGAACCGAACTCGGCGGCCGCGTCGATCGAGGTCTGGATCAGCGACTCGATGTTGGCGAGCGCGTTCTGGGCGCCGTCCTGGGACGTCACGTCGATGCCGTCGAGGCCCACCAGGCCGCCCGAGGACACGCCACCCGAACCGTCGTCGACCGTCAGCGCCACCGTGGAGGCGTTGTCGTTGTCGATCTGCAGCGTCGGGGGCTGGGCGATCGGATCGTCGGACAGGTTGACCTGCACCGAGATGCCGTCGATGCCGCCGGCGTCGATCACGCGCTTCAGACCGGTCGCCACGTCGTTGAGCGTATCGCCGTCCTTCGCGGTGTAGTCGAAGTTCTGGCCGCCCAGCGAGATGCGGAAGCCGTCGCCCTCGTTCACCACGCCGCCGGTGTTGCCCGCGCCGCCCAGCGACACGGTCTCGGCCCGGGCGGTCAGCGTGCCCGCCGCGCCGGCCGCGCCGGCCGCGATCGCGCCGCCGGCGTCAGGGTCGACCACGAAGGTGGTCGCGCCGGTGGACGAGCCCTGCATGGTGATGGACTCGAAGGCGTTGGTCGACGAGACCGTCACCTCGCCCGCGCCGGACACCGCGGTGGTCACCCCCTCGACGCCCAGGTTGGCGAGGCCCGCGGCGACGATGTCGTCCAGGTCCGCCACCACGATCGCGGCGCCGGTGTTGTTGGTGAAGGTGAACTGCTGATCGGCGAAGTCGATGGTCAGCGTGTCGCCGTTCGCCATGTCGGTGGCGATGGTGATGGTCGCGTCGTTGGCGGCGTTCGACAGGGTCGCGCCGGCGCCGACGGTGTAGGTGCCGTCGTCGGCGACGGTGCCGATGCGGTCGATGGCGTCCGCGGTCTCGACCGTGCCGGCCTCCGAGGTCAGGTTCTGGCCGCGGAAGGAGATCGAGGACGAGGAGACCGAACCGTTGCCCGACCGGTCGAGCGACGACAGGACCGAGGTCTCGTCATAGGAGTCGACCAGGTTCTTGCCGTTGAACTGGGCGGCGCCGAGCACCGAGGTGATCTGGTCGCGCAGCGCGTCGATGTCCGTCTGGATCTTGGCGCGGTCGACGTTCTCTTCCTGGGCGGCGACGATCTTGCCCTTGATGTCCGTCAGCAGCTCGGTGACCGTCTCGGCGGCCTGGCGGCCGACGGCGATCGTGGACTGACCCAGCGAGAGCGACTCGCTGATGCCCTTGAAGCCCTTCACGTCCGACTGCATGACCGAGGAGATCGCCCAGACGGCGGCGTTGTCCTTGGCCGACCCGACCTTCTTGCCGGTCGAGATCTGAGCCTGGATCTGGTTCAGGTTCTTGTTGGTGCCGTTGAGGGTCTGCAGCGCGACCATCGCGCTGGTGTTGGTGAGAATGCTGGCCATTTGCTCCGTTTCCCAAAGCTGGCGGCGCGTGCCGGCGCCGCATATTGCAGACCGACCGGAATATTTCCTCCGGCCGGAGAGAACCGCCTTTCTGACGGAGCGCATCGGGCGTTCGACCCGCCGCGCCGGCCCACCCCTTGGGGCCGCAGCGACGGATTAGCCCGGCGACTCTGAAGAAGGCCTTACCGAGCCGTCCCGTCCTGACGCGACTTCTCCCTGTTTTTAGGGGGATGCAGGGAATTCCTCGCGCTCGCGCGAAGCTCTCTTCGCTTCCTTGCCCTGCCGTGCTCTGTTAACTGAACGGGAGGCTCGCGGCGCCGTTGCGCGCGCGGCGGGCGCAGGGGAGCAACTGGGGGGGCCGGAGCCGCGGATGGCCATCGTTCAGGACCGCAAGATCGAATTCTCGCAGCCCGTCAGGCAGATCGTGCTGATGGTCGTCGTCCTGGCGCTGGTCGCCGTCGGCATCTTCTTCCTCCTCGGCCCGATCGAGGCGGTGTTCTCCGCCAACGTCTGGCTGAACGGCTTCATCGCCGCGGTCTTCGTGATCGGCGTGCTGTCGTGCTTCTGGCAGGCGCTGTCGCTGGTGCGCGCGGTGAACTGGCTGGAAGGCTTCGCCATCGACCGGCCCGGCCATGAATTCGTCAACCCGCCCCGCCTGCTGACCTCGCTCGCCTCGCTGCTGCGCGACCGCCGCGCGCGCGAGGCGCTGACCGCGACCTCCTCGCGCTCGCTGCTCGACACCGTGGCCACGCGCCTGGACGAGCAGCGCGACATCACCCGCTACATCATCAACCTGCTGATCCTGGTCGGCCTGCTGGGCACCTTCTGGGGACTGAGCCAGGTGGTGCCGGGGATCGTCGAAACGATGCGCTCGCTGTCCGGCACCCAGGACGCGAACACCGATTCGATGCAGGTCTTCGCCAACCTGATGGCGGGGCTGAACAGCCAGCTCGACGGCATGGGCACGGCCTTCGCCTCGTCGCTGCTCGGCCTCGCCGGCTCGCTGGTGGTGGGCCTGCTGGACCTGTTCGCGGGCCACGGCCAGAACCGCTTCTACCGCGAGCTGGAGGAGTGGCTCAGCTCGATCTCGCGGATCTCGCTGGGCGGCGGCGACGGCGAGGCCTCGGTCGGCGCGCTGGCGGTGGACGCGCTGGACCGCAACGCCGGGCAGATCGAATCGCTGGTCGCGGCGCTGCGCGACGCCGAGGACCGCCAGCGCGCCGCAGACGCCCGGCTGGAGACGCTGGCCGCCGGCCTCTCGGGCCTGGTGCGCGCCCTGGAGGAGGAGCGCGAGACCCGCGCCCCCGCGCCCGCGACGCCCGCCGCCTTCGACGACTCCAACCTCACCGCCCGGCTCGACCGGCTGGCCGCCGCGCAGGAACGCGTGGTGCACCTGCTGGAGAAGGCCCAGGACAAGGAGGAGACCGACGAGGGCCGCCAGCGCCTGCGCTCGATCGACCTCCAGATCACCCGCCTGCTCGAAGAGGTCTCGGCCGGCCGCCAGGAGGCGACGGCCGAGCTGCGCATGGACCTCGCCCGCCTGACCCGCGCCGTGTCGGGCGAGCGGGGCTGACGCATGGCGCTGTCGCGACGCAACCAACGCTACGAGGGCAACGTCTGGCCCGGGTTCGTGGATGCGATGACGGCGCTGCTGCTGGTGCTGATCTTCGTCCTGTCGATCTTCATGATCATCCAGTTCGTGCTGCGCGACCTGGTGACGGGCAAGGACGCCGAGCTCGACAACCTCACCGCCCAGCTGGCGGAAGTGGCGCAGGTGCTGTCGCTGGAACGTTCCCGCGGGGAGACGCTGCAGGGCGAGGTCGAGACGCTGTCGGCGACGCTGGCGCGCGAACGCTCCGAGATCGACCGCCTGTCGTCCCTGTCCGACAGCCTGCGCGCCGAGCGCGACGCCGCCGCCGCGCAGAACCAGGAATACGAGGCCCGCGTCGCCGCCCTGCTGGACGACATCGGCGCCGCGCGCGACCGCATCGGGACCCTGACCGCCCGCGTCTCCGACGTCGAGGCCGAGCGCGACGCCGAGAGCGCCCGGGCCGAGGACCTGACGCAGGATCTCTCGCAGGCCCGCGCCTCGATCGACGAGCTGGAGGCGGCGCGGACGCGGGCGATCTCCGAGCAGGAGGCGATGCAGCTGACGCTGGCGCGGATGCGCGACGAGATCTCGGCGCAGGAGGAGGCCGCCCGCCTCGCCGCCGCCAAGGCCGAGGCGCTGGAAGCCCTGACCGCCGAGCTGCGCGCCGAGGCGCAGGAGAGCGAGGCGACCCTCGCCGAGACCCTGCAGTCGCTGGCCGAGCGCAGCCGCGCGGTCGAGGAGAAGGACGCCGCCATCGCCTCGCTCTCCGCCGACGTCGAGGCCGCCGAACAGGCCCGCGCCGAGCAGGAGGCCGCCCGCGAGGCCGCGCAGACCGAGCTTCTGGAACTGCGCGTCACCGACGCGGAAAAGGAAAAGCTGCTCGCCGCCCTGCAGCAGGACCTGACCGAGGCCGAGAAGCTCAAGGCCGCCGAGGCCGCCGCCGCCCAGGCCCTGCGCGACCGGCTGGCGAACAGCGAGGACGAGCTGACGGCGATGGAGCTGGCGCTGGAGGAGCAGCGCCGCAAGGCCGAGGAGACGCTGACCCTGCTCGCCGCCGCCAACCTCGCCAAGCAGGAGCTGCAGGAGCAGGTCGACGCCTCCGAGGAGGAGATCGCCGCCGCCCGCGCCGAGATGACCGAGCGCGAGGCGCTGCTCTCCGCCGCCCAGCGCCGCCTGAGCGAGGAGCAGACCTCCGCCGCGGACGAGGCCCGCCGGGTGGCGCTGCTCAACGCCCAGGCCCAGGAGCTGCGCCGCCAGCTCTCCGGCCTGCAGGAGCTGCTGGACGCGGAGGAATCGCGCAACGAGACCCTGAAGGTGCAGGTCTCCAACCTCGGCAGCCAGCTGAACTCGGCGCTGGCCCGCGAGCTGCAGCTGAAACGCCGCGAGGCCGAGCGCAACGCCCAGGAGGTCGCCCGGCTGGAGGCCGAGAAGAAGTCGCTCGAGGCCCGCCGCTCGGAGTTCTTCGGCCGCATCCGCGAGGCGATCGAGGGCCGCGAGGGGGTCGAGGTGGTCGGCGACCGCTTCGTGTTCCAGTCCGAGGTGCTGTTCGCCCCGGGTTCGGCGGATCTCGGCGCCGACGGCCGGGCGGCGCTCGACGATTTCGCCCAGCTCTTCCGCGAGGTGCAGGACGCCCTGCCCAACGAGCTGCCCTGGGTGCTGCGCGTCGACGGCCACACCGACGACGTGCCGCTGACCGGCTCGGGCCGCTACCGCGACAACTGGGCGCTCAGCCAGGCGCGCGCTCTGTCGGTGGTGCGCTACCTCGCCGACGCGCAGGGCTTCCCGCCCGAGCGCCTGGCCGCCAACGGCTTCGGCGAATACCAGCCCATCGACCCCGCCGACACGCCCGAGGCCCGCGCCCGCAACCGCCGCATCGAGCTGAAGCTGACCGAGCGCTGATCCCTCGCGCCGAAGCCGCGCGCAAGCGCGGGGCGCGGTCTACAGGCGCCCTGCGGGCGGGCTTGGCTGCGTCCCGCCCATGGCGCGGGCGGCCCCCCCCACGCCCTGCGGGAGCGT
>CAXGVP010000136.1:0-7944 GCA_964013055.1 uncultured Albimonas sp. | reverse complement strand
AGAACAAGCCGGCTTCGCCAGTCGCTACGCGATCCTTGACCGGCCGGGACGACTCGCTCTTTACGGCATCCGCGAGAGACGGCTCCGAAGAACAGGCGCTTTGCGAGGGCCGGCGGACGTGGCGCCGGGGCGCGGGAGCGTCGAGCGCGGCGCCGGAGGGGGACGGGGATGGCGCCGGGCGGTCAGCGGATCGCGGCGATGGGGCCCTCGGCCTTGCCGTGGATGAACTGGTCGACATAGGGGTCGTCGGTCCGGTCCATCTCCTCGACGTCGCCCTGCCAGCGGATCTTGCCCTCGTGGATCATCGCCACCCGGTCGGCGATGGCGCGGACCGAGGTCATGTCGTGGGTGATGGTCATCGCCGTGGCCCCGATCTCGGTCACCAGCTCGCGGATCAGGTCGTTGATCACGCCCGACATGATCGGGTCGAGGCCGGTCGTCGGCTCGTCGAAGAAGATGATCTCGGGGTTGGTGGCGATGGCGCGCGCCAGGCCCACGCGCTTCTGCATGCCGCCCGAGAGCTCGGCGGGGAACAGGTCCGCGGTCTCCGGCGTCAGGCCCACGCGGCGCAGCTTCTCGATCGCGATCTCGCGGGCTTGCGCCTTCGGCAGGCGGCCGTGGCCGTGGCGCATGCGGAAGGCCACGTTCTCCCACACGGTCATGGAATCGAACAGCGCGCCGCCCTGGAACAGCATGCCGAAGCGGCTCAGCAGCGCCTCGCGGTTGCGCCGGGTGGCGGGCTCGCCGACGATCTCGATGGCGCCGGCGTCGGGGTGGATGATCCCCAGCACGCATTTCAGCGTCACCGACTTGCCGGTGCCCGAGCCGCCGATGATCACCAGGCTCTCGCCCTTCGCGACCTCGAGGTTCACGCCCCGCAGGACCTTCTTGGCGCCGAAGGCCTTCTCGACCCCGGCCATGCGGATCATCGGGGTGTCTGTCATGCGGGGAACAGCGCCTCGGTCAGGATGTAGTTGGCGGCCAGGATCAGGATCGAGGCCGAGACCACCGCGTTGGTGGTCGCGCGGCCCACGCCCTGCGCGCCGCGGCCGGAGTTGTAGCCGTGCCAGCAGCCCATCAGCGCGATGATGAAGCCGAACACCGCCGCCTTGATCAGGCCCGAGCCGACGTCGTCGTTGGTCAGGTAGGTCCAGGTGGTGTTGATGTAGGTCGAGGGGTTGAAGTTCAGCCGCGTCACGCCGACCGCGAAGCCGCCCATGATCCCGATCACGTCGCCGATGAAGGCCAGGACCGGCATCGCCAGGGTCGCGGCCAGCAGGCGCGGCGCGACGAGGTATTTCAGCGGGTTGGTGGACAGCGTGGTGAGGGCGTCGATCTGCTCGGTCACCCGCATCGTGCCCAGCTCGGCCGCGATCGAGGCCGAGACCCGCCCCGCCACCATCAGCCCGCCCAGCACGGGGCCGAGCTCGCGCACCATGCCGATGGCGACGATCGAGGGGACCACCGACTCGGCGTTGAAGCGGCCGCCGCCGGTGTAGATCTGCAGCGCCAGCGCGCCGCCGGTGAACAGCGCGGTGAGCCCCACGACGGGCAGCGAATACCAGCCGATGCGCATCAGCTGGCGGCCGAACTCCATCGGGTACCACGGCGGGCGGAACACATGGCTGACCGAGCGCGCGGCGAACAGCACCAGCGCGCCCGTGCCCTCGCACAGCGTCAGCACCGCCCGCCCGATGGCGGCCAGGAAGATCTGGATCGGAGCCAGAAGCGTCATGTCGCGACCTTTCCCGCGGCGCGGCGACCGCCGCCCGCCTTGCCTGCGCCCTGTCGCCCGACGCCCTGTCGGCCGGCGCCCTGCTGACCCGGACCGCGTTCGCCGGGGCCCTGTCGGCCGGGACCCTTCTTGCCGGCGCCCTGCTCGGCGCCCGGCTTGCCTGCTCCCGCCCTGCGGCCCTTGCCCTGGCCCTCGCCGGCGCCCGCCTTGCGGCCCCGCGCCTTGCCGCCGCCCTCGCCTCCGCCCTTGCCGCGCCGCTTGCCGGCGCCGCCTTCGGGCGGGGTGGAGGGGAAGGGCTCGAAGCCCAGCTTGCGGCCCAGCCAGGCGACGTCCTCGGCCGAACTGCGCGAGATCTCGGCCTTCAGCCCCTTGGGCAGCGCGAAGCGCGGCCCCGGGATGCGCGCGACCGAGGGCATGATCCACGGCGGATGCCGCCGCGCGAAGGTCGGCGAAATCCGCTGGAACAGCCGGTTGCGCGCATCCAGCAGCCGCGCCGCCCGCCCGCTCATCGAGCTGTTGGCGGCCAGCGACGCGGGCGCGTCCAGCGCGATCCCGGGCTCGTCGATCGCGTCCATGAAGTCGGCCAGCACGTCGCCGTCCTTCAGGCGCTTGCGGTCGTAGACGCGGATCTCGACGTTCTCGCGGCCGAAGAAGCGGAAGTATTTCTGCAGGCGGCGGCGGTAGTCGGGGGTCGGCGGCTCGTCGCGCAGCTCCTTGAGGGTCAGGCCGGCCTTCAGCCGCTGCTGGGTCATCGAGGCGGCGTAGCCCAGCGGCTCGCGCGCATAGAAGATCACCTTGATCTCGGTCCCCTCGCGCTGCAGGGCCTCGCCCATGGCGCGGACCTCGTTCCAGCGGAGCATGTCGCACAGCTGCTCGCCGGAGATCACGATCTTGCGCCACTTCGGATCGTCCAGCGCGGCGTTCAGGATCGCGAGGTTCTGCGCCTTGCGCTTCGGGTTCGAGTGCCGGCGCCGCTGGCCGATCATCGGGCCGAGCCGGTCGATGTCGTCCTCGCGCGCGAACAGGAACACCAGCGGCCAGCCGTGGCAGGCCCCGAGGTCGGGATAGCAGACCCCGTGCTCGGCCAGGCGCGCGCGGTTGTGGTCCAGCACGTTCTGGATCCAGGTGGTGCCGGTCTTGTGCTGGCCGACGTGGAGGTAGATGCGGCGTGCGGGCGCCTCGCTCATGGTGCTGGTTTCCCGACCCCGTATCCCAGGCGCCTGCCGGCAGGCGCGGCTCGACCGATCGCCGGGCCGCGCCCCCGATATAGCCAAGGCCGCGCGGCGGGCCAAGGCCGTGCGGCCGCATTGCAACATCGCCGCGGCCCTGCGTCCCCGGCCGCGTGGCGCCCTGCGCGCCCGCTCAGGCCTCCGGCTCCCGCGCCCGCTGGGGCGGAACCGGGCCGCGCCCCGAGGGGAACGGCTGGCGTCCCAGCAGCCGCCGCAGCCAGATCACGTCCTTGCGCGAGCGGCGGCGCGCCTCGCGCCGGTTCTCGGGCGCCAGGCGGAAGCTGCGGCCGGGCAGGACCTCGGCCAGCGCGCGGGTCAGGAGCGGGGGGAAGCGCATCGCGCGCGCCGGCCGGCGGAAGCCGACCAGGCGGTTGCGCAGGTCGAGCGCCAGCGCCGCGGCGCGCGACAGGTCGGTGGGGGGCGGCAGTTTCGCGGGCCGCTCCAGCGTGCCGGGCTCGAGGCCGCAGGCGGCCTCGAAATCGTCCAGGATCCGGCCGTTCAGCAACCGGCGGCGGTGGTGGACGCGAAGCTCCATCGCCTCCGCGCCGAAGTGGCGGAAGAACTTCTTGAGCGACTTGCGGAACCCCGGCTGCGGCGGCACCCGCTTGAGCATCCGCATCGAGACGCCCTCGCGCAGGCGGGTCTCGGCGGCGGTCTGGGCATAGGCGCCGGGCTCGCGCAGGTAGGCGAGCACGGTGACCTCGCCGGCCTCCTGCAGGCGGCGGGCCAGCGCCTTCACCTCGCGCCAGCGCAGCTGTTCGGCCAGCAGCTCGCACGTCAGGATCACGGTATGGGCGTGGGGGTCGTCGAGCGCGGCGTCCAGCTCCCTGCGCGCGACCTTCACCGCCTCGGGCCGGGCGCCGAGGCGACGCTCGCCGGTCAGGGACTTGAAGCGCGGGTCGCCCTTCTCGCGGGTGCGGTCGGGGGTCGCGAACAGGTAGACCAGCGGCCAGCCGGCATGGTCGAACGTCACCACCCGCACGCCCTGCCGCGCCAGCCGCTCGCGGTTGAGCGTCAGCGTCGCCTGGATCGCCCGGGCGCCGGTGAACTGCAGGCCGATGTGCAGCAGGATTCGGCGTCGTTCCGCCTGGCTCATTGCGCCCGGCTCCCCTCGTTCGTCTTCGCGCAGCCCCGGGAGCCTCAGCCCGCGGCGCCCCCGACATAGCGGCGGGCGTAGCGCGGGCCAAGGGAGGTCAGGACCTCGTAGCCGGTGGTGCCGATGCCTTTCGCAAGGTCGTCGACGGACTGGTGGGGACCCAGCACCTCGACCATCGCGCCGGGCGCAGGCTCGGGCGCGTCGGTGAGGTCGACGGTGATCATGTCCATGCTGACCCGGCCGACCAGCGGCACGGGCCGGCCGTCGAGAAACAGCTGCAGGCCCTTGGAGAGCCGGAAGAACCCGTCGGCGTAGCCCAGCCCCAGCACGCCGATGCGCGAGGGCCGCTTCGCCGTCCAGGTCGAGCCGTAGCCGACGCTGTCGCCGACCCCGATCTCGCGCACCTGCAGCAGCGGGGCGTGGAGATGCACGACCGTGCTCGCCTCGAGGAACGGCTCCCCGCCATAGAGGCCGACGCCCGGCCGGGTCAGGTCGAAGTGGTAGTCCGGCCCCAGCAGGGCGCCCCCCGTGGCGCCCAGCGACAGGCGGGCGTCGGGGGCGAGCCCGTGCAGCAGCTGCGCGCGCCCGGTGAAGGCGCCGCGCTGGCGGGCGTTCATCGAGTTGCCGGGCTCGTCGGCGCTGGCGAGATGGGACATCACCAGGGAGATGTCGAATTCCGTGGGCGGCTCGGCGCGCAGGGCGTCGATCTCGGAGGGGGTGAAGCCCAGGCGGTTGATGCCGCTCTCGATGTGCAGGCCCACCCTGGGGGGCGCGGAGCGGCCGAGCGCGGGCAGCGCCTCGCGCAGCGCGCGGACCTGGAAGGGGGAGGCGAGCACCGGGATCAGGTCGGCGCCGCGGAAGGCCTCGACGTCGGCGGGCATGAAGCCGTTGAAGACGTGGATCGGCACGCCCGCGCCCAGCACCTCGCGCAGCTCCGCGCCCTCGGCGGCATGGGCAACGAAGAAGGTGCGCGCGCCGGCGGCGTGGAGCGCCCGCGCGACGGGGCCCACGCCCAGCCCGTAGGCGTCGGCCTTGACCACCGCCGCGGCCTCGGCCGTGCCGGATCGCGCCTGCAGCGCCTGCCAGTTGGCGCCGATCGCGTCGAGGTCGACGGTCAGCACCGGGCGGGAGGCGGCCGGGCCGGGGGCCGGGGTGAAGTCGGGGGTCGAACCGGAGGGCGCGAGGCCCCCCGCCGCCAGGGAATCAGAAGCCGTCATGCTCCGCGTAGCCCTCCGAACGCGCGAGGTTGCCGAAGCGGGTGAACTTGCCCTCGAAGGACAACTCGACGGTGCCGATGGGCCCGTGACGCTGCTTGCCGATGATCAGCTCGGCCTTGCCGCGCACGGATTCCATCACCTCCTGCCACCGCATGGTGGCCTCGACGTCGGTCTCCGAGGGCTTCTCGCGTTCCTTGTAGTATTCCTCTCGGAACACGAACATCACCACGTCGGCATCCTGTTCGATGGAGCCCGATTCCCGAAGGTCCGACAGCTGCGGCCGCTTGTCCTCCCGGCTCTCCACCTGGCGCGACAGCTGCGACAGCGCGATGACCGGGATGTCGAGCTCCTTGGCGATGGCCTTCAGGCCCATCGAGATCTCGGCGATCTCGTTCACCCGGTTGTCCGAGCGGCCGGAGCCGCGGATCAGCTGCAGGTAGTCGATGACCAGCGCGTCGAGCCCGTGGGTGCGCTTGAGCCGCCGTGCCCGCGCCGCCAGGGTGGCGATGGGAATGGACGCGGTGTCGTCGATGTAGAAGGGCATCTTCTCCAGCTCGCGCGCGGCTTCGACGAAGCGGCGGAACTCCTCCTCCTCCATGTCGCCGCGGCGGATCTTCTCGGAGGCGATGCGGGATTGTTCGGAGAGGATTCGCGTCGCCAGCTGCTCGGCCGACATCTCGAGCGAGAAGAACCCCACCTTGCCGCCGTTGAGCGTGCCGAAGGTCCCGTCGGGGCGCTCGCCCTCCCGGAACGCCTTGGCGATGTTGAAGGCGATGTTGGTCGCGAGCGAGGTCTTGCCCATCGACGGGCGCCCCGCGAGGATCAGCAGGTCCGACGGGTGCAGGCCGCCCAGCCGCTTGTCCAGGTCGATCAGCCCGGTCGAGATGCCCGCCAGCCCGCCGTCGCGCTGGTAGGCGGCGTTGGCGACCTCGATCGCCTCGGTCGCGGCCTTGAGGAAGCTCACGAAGCCGCCGTCGGAGCGGCCCTTCTCGGCGAGACCGTAGAGCTGCTGCTCGGCCTGCACGATCTGCTCGGTGGGCTCCAGGTCGACGTCGGCGCGCTGGGCGCGGTCGCGGATCTCGACGCCGATCTTCATCAGCTCGCGCCGGATGGCGAGGTCGTAGATCGCCTGCGCGTAGTCCTTGGCCGAGTAGATCGAGACGGCGGCGCCGGCGAGCCGCGCCAGGTACTCCGCTCCGCCCAGCTCCTTGAGCCCCTCGTCGTCCTCGAGGAAGGTCTTGAGGGTGACGGCGTTGGCCTGGAAGTTCTTCTGGATGCGCCGCGCGGCGGTCTCGTAGATGCGCGCGTGCACCGGGTCGTAGAAGTGCTGCGGCTGCAGCAGGCCCGAGACGCGGTCGTAGACCTCGTTGTTGATCAGGATCGCGCCCAGCAGCGCCTGCTCCGCCTCGATGTTGGAGGGGGCGGCCAGCGTCGCCGCGTCCTGGACGGGCGCCGGGAGGTCGCCGTGGGGCGGCATGGGAACAAGATGTCCGTCGTCCATCTGGGGCAGGCTCCGTGCTCGCGAAGGGGCCTGCTTAGAGCATAGCCCGGGTCGCGGTCACCCCCCAACAGCGGAAGTCCGGCGATGACGTGGATCCCGGCGCGCCGCAGTTGTGTCGGCGCCGGCGCATGACCATGGTATGACGCGACCGCCGCAAGGCGAGCTTCCGCACCGGAGACCGATTCAGATGACGCTGCGCATCAACGACACCGCCCCCGACTTCGAGGCCGACACCACCGAGGGGAAGATCTCCTTCCATGACTGGATCGGCGACGGCTGGGCGATCATGTTCAGCCATCCCAAGGACTTCACGCCCGTGTGCACCACCGAGCTGGGCGCCATGGCCGGCCTGATGGACGAATTCGCCCGGCGCAACACCAAGGTCATCGGCATCTCGGTCGACCCGGTCGAGGCGCATCACCGCTGGAAGTCGGACATCACCACCGCCACCGGGGCGACGGTGAGCTACCCGATGATCGGGGACCCCGAGCTGAAGGTCGCGAAGCTCTTCGGGATGCTGCCCTCCGAGCTGGACGGCACGGCCGAGGGCCGCACCGCCGCCGACAACGCCACCGTGCGCACGGTGTTCGTGATCGGGCCGGACAAGAAGATCAAGATGATGATGGCCTACCCGATGACCACGGGCCGCAACTTCGACGAACTGCTCCGCGTGATCGATTCCCTGCAGCTGACCGCCGGCCACAAGGTAGCCACGCCCGCCAACTGGAAGAAGGGCGAGGACGTGATCGTGGTCCCCGCCGTCTCCGACGACGACGCCCGGGCCCAGCACGGCGCCTTCGACGCGAAGCTGCCCTACCTGCGCATGGTCAAGCAGCCCGGCTGAGCCTCTGCGACCCGACCCGCACAGGGCCGTCCCCCGCGGGGCGGCCCTTCTGCGTTCCAGGGCGGGCGCCAGGGTCCCGCGCTCCTCTCCCGACTCGCCGCCCCGACTCGCCACGGCGCCCCGGTCCGCCTGTCGCGCTCCGGCCCGCTCTCCGCGTCGCCGCCCGCCCCGGGCGCCCCACGCCCGCCGCGATGCACCGGGCCGGCCCTTCCGCCCCCTCCCGACCCGTCGCCCCCTCCCGACCGCTCGCCGCTTTCGCGCCGGCGCCCGCCACGGGCGCCCCGGGCCTGACCCGGGGCCTCTCGCGGCCGGCCGCCAGCGT
>CAXGVP010000135.1:0-7949 GCA_964013055.1 uncultured Albimonas sp. | reverse complement strand
CCCGGCCGCGCAGCGGACGGCAGAGCCGCCCCGCCGGCCGCCTCCCTTGACCGCGCCCCGCCGCAGGCGCACAGCAGCGCCCATGCCCGCCCCCCTCCCTCGCCCAGGCCGCCGGAGCCCGCCCGCATGACCGCTCCCTCCGGCCTCGCCCACCGCCTGCGCCTCGTCGCGCTCGGCGCCGTCGCCGCGATCGGCTTCGGCGTGTCCTTCCCCCTCAACCACGTCGCGGTCGAGGCGGCTTCTCCCGTGGTCGTCGCCCTTCTGCGCGCCTGGATCGCCGCCCCCGCCCTGGTCCTCGCCTTCGCCGCGATGGGCGTGCCCCTGCCGCGCTCCGCCCGGGCCTGGGGCGCGAGCCTCCTGCTCGGCGCCTTCTCCACCGCCATCCCCTTCATCCTGCTCGCCGCGGGGCAGGCGCTGATCGGGGGCGGGCTCGGCGGCGTGGTCTTCGCCACGATCCCGCTGATCGTGGTCCTCGCCGCCCCGCTCCTGCCCCCGTTCCCGAGGCTCGAGGCGCGCCGGCTGCCCGGCTGCGCCGTGGGGCTCGCGGGCGTGACGCTGGCCACCGGCGGCGGGGGCGAGGGCGCGGTCCTCGGCGTCGCCATGACCTTCGCCGCCGCCGCCAGCCTCGCGGTCGGCTCGATCCTGCTGCAGCGCTTCCCCGATCTCGACCCGCGCACGCTGACGCTGGGCCAGGTGCTGTGCGGGGCCGCGATGCTGACGCCGGTCACGCTGCTCTGGCCCGGGGTCTCGCTGGCGGAGGCCTTCGCCCCCGTTCCCCTCGCCGCGATCGCGGCCAACGGGATCCTGTCCACCGCCGCCGCGATGTGCGCCATGTACATGCTGATCCGCGCGGCCGGGCCCGCCTCGGCCGCCACGATCAACTTCTTCACCCCGCTGATCGCCATCGTGGTCTCGGCCCTGACCCTGGGCGAGCCGCTCTCCCCCGTGCTCCTCGCCGCCTTCGCCCTCGTGGCGCTGGGCGCCTGGCTGGTCGCCCGTAGCCGCTGAGCCCGCCCCGAACCCGCCGGCCCGACCCTTCGACAAGGGCCCCGGACCGGGCGTCCCACGCATGGCCGCTTGTCGCCCCCGGCATGCCGACCCTTCGAAAACCGGCTGGCGTCCCGGGTTTCGGCCGCTATACTGATAAGGACTCCATAAGATTGAGATCGTGCAGGACCCCCGAGCTCCCATGCCGCTGACCACGACCCCCGACCAGGTCGACGCGCCCCGCGTCGTCCAGGCTCCGAAGTTTCCCGAATTCGTGGCGCTGATGGCGAGCCTGATGGCGCTGACGGCGCTGTCGATCGACATCATGCTGCCGGCGCTGCCGCTGATCCGCGACTCCTACGGGGTGGTGGATCCCAACGCCCAGCAGCTGGTGATCACGCTCTACATGGTCGGCTTCGGCGTCGGCCAGCTGTTCTACGGCACGCTCTCCGACCGCTTCGGGCGCAAGGTGGTGCTGGGCGCGGGGCTGGCGGTCTACGCCGCCGCCGCGATGATCTGCCTGGTGGCCCCCAGCTTCGAGGTGCTGCTCGCCGCGCGCCTGCTGCAGGGCATGTCCAACGCCGCCCCGCGCGTCGTCGCGGTCGCGGTGGTGCGCGACCTCTACGGCGGCCGCCGCATGGCCGAGGTGATGTCCTTCGTGATGACCGTGTTCATCATCGTTCCGGCGCTGGCCCCCGCGCTCGGCTCGGGCATCCTGCTGTTCGGCGACTGGCACGAGATCTTCCTGTTCCTGGGCGTGGTGGCGCTCGCCATCCTGTTCTGGACGGGCGCCCGCCTGCCTGAGACCCGCCCGCGCGAGCTGCGCGAGCCGCTGAACGCGGCCTGGATCGGCGCGGCCTTCCGCCAGATCGTCGCCACCCGCGTGACGCTGGGCTACACGCTCGCCACCGGCGTCGCCTTCGGGGGGATGATGGCCTACATCAACTCCGCCGAGCAGGTGTACAACGAGGTCTACGAGGCCGGCGGCTACTTCACCCTGCTCTTCGCCCTGGTCGCGCTGGCGATGGCGGCGGCGGCGGTCACCAACTCGCGCCTGGTGGCGCGGCTGGGGATGCGCAAGATCGGCCACACCGCGCTGATCTGCTACGCGCTCGTCGGCGGCGTGCACATGGCGCTGGAGATGCTGCCGGGCACGCTGGCCTTGCCGATCTTCATGGGCGTGATGATGCTGCAGCTCTACTGCTTCGGCCTGATCATGCCGAACTTCAACGCCATCTCGATGGAGCCGCAGGGCCGCATCGCGGGCACCGCCTCGTCCTTCGTGGGCGCGGCGACCACCGGCATCGCCGCCTTCCTGGGCTGGCTGGTGGGGCAGTCCTACGACGGCACCGCCCTGCCGCTGGCGACGGGCTACTTCCTGTTCGGCACGGTCTCGCTGATCCTGGTGCTGATCGTCGAGCGCGGCCGCCTGTGGGGAACCTCGGAGGGCTGAGGCCCGCCGCATCCGAACCGACCCGCCGGGGCCGCCTCCGCCAGGAGGCGGCCCCGCGCCTTTGATGGAGACAGCCGCGATGACCATCACCCAGGCCGCCGAGCTCGAGGGCCTTCGCGAGATCGGCCGCATCGTCGCCGACGTGCTCCAGGCGATGGGCCGGGCGCTGCAGCCGGGCATGACCACCGCCGAGCTCGACGCCCTCGGCCGCGCGATGCTGGAGCGGGAGGGCGCCGTCTCGGCCCCGCAGAGCAGCTATGACTTTCCCGGCGCCACCTGCATCAGCGTCAACGAGGAGATCGCCCACGGCATCCCGGGGTCGAGGGCGATCGCGCCGGGCGACCTGGTGAACATCGACGTCTCCGCCTCGAAGAACGGCTGGTTCGCAGACACCGGCGCCAGCTTCCAGGTGGGGCCCGCGACGCCGGCGCTGGCGCGGCTGTGCCGCGACGGGCGCACGGCGATGGAGCTGGGCGTGGCCCAGGTCGGCGCCGACCTCCCGCTGGCGGGCATCGGCCAGGCCATCGGCCGCTTCGCCGAGGCGCGCGGCTACACGCTGATCCGCAACCTCGCCAGCCACGGCGTCGGCCGCTCGCTGCACGAGGCGCCCGAGTCGATCCCGACCTGGCCGACCCGGGGCGAGCGGCGCCGGATCCGCAAGGGCATGGTGCTGACGGTGGAGCCGTTCCTGTCGCGCGGCGGCCGCTGGGCCTCGGAGGGCGAGGACGGCTGGACCCTCTACGCCGAACCCGCCGCCCCGGTCGTGCAGTACGAGCACACCGTTGTGGCGACCGAGCGCGGCGCCCTGGTCCTGACCCTGCCGAGCCGCGCCGCCGCCTGAGGCCGGGGCCTCGCGCGGGTCGCTCTGCTGCCGGGGGGAGGGCCTTCGCGTCGCGTTCCCCCGGGCCTGGGGGCGGGGCATGGTCCGGCGACCCTCATGCCAAGGAGCTGCGCATGACCTTCCGACGTCACTTCTCCGGCGGACCCTTCGAGGCGAAGCTCGCCTATTGCCGCGCCCTCGAGGCGGACGGCTGGATCTTCGTCTCCGGCTCGACCGGGACCAACACCGAGACGGGCGAGATGCCCGAGGACCCCGCCGAGCAGTGCCGCAACGCGCTCGCCACCATCGGCAAGGCGCTGGCGGAGCTGGGCGCGGGGTTCGAGGATGTGGTGCGCGTGACCTACATGCTGCCGAAGGCCGCGGATTTCGAGCCCTGCTGGCCGGTGCTGCAGGAGGTCTTCGGCGCGGCGCCCCCGACGGCGACGATGATCGAGTGCGGGCTGATCTCGCCTGCCATGAAGATCGAGATCGAGGTCACGGCGAAGAAGCCCTGACCTTCCGGGGCGCCCGGACGGGCGGGGTCGGGGACGGCTCTGCCTGCCGCTGCGCGGCAGGGACGCCCGCCGACCCCGCCGACGGCGCGCGGTCGCGATGGGGTCGGCGGGCGGGCGATGCGGGCCCGAAGGGACCGCGAGAGCCGACCCCGACCCCGCCCTGACGGAAAAAGGGCCGCCCCGGGGGGCGGCCCTTTCCGTGTTCGATCCGGTGGTGGATCAGAGCTTCGACTCGAGCTCCGGCAGCACGTCGAACAGGTCCGCGACCAGGCCGTAGTCGGCGACCTGGAAGATCGGCGCCTCTTCGTCCTTGTTGATGGCCACGATGACCTTGGAGTCCTTCATGCCCGCCAGGTGCTGGATCGCGCCCGAGATGCCCACCGCGATGTAGAGCTCCGGCGCCACGACCTTGCCGGTCTGCCCGACCTGCCAGTCGTTGGGCGCGTAGCCCGAGTCCACCGCCGCGCGCGAGGCGCCGACCGCGGCGCCCAGCTTGTCGGCGACCTTCTCGACGATGGCGAAGTTCTCCTTCGAGCCCATCGCCCGGCCGCCGGAGATGATCCGCTTGGCCGAGGTCAGCTCGGGGCGATCCGACGCCGCGATCTTGTCCTCGACCCACTCGGAGACGCCGGGGTTCTCGACGGCCGAGATCTCCTCGACCGAAGCCGAGCCGCCCTCGCCCGCCGCCTCGAAGTTGGCGGTGCGCACCGTCAGGACCTTCTTGGCGTCCGAGGACTTCACGGTCTGCATGGCGTTGCCGGCGTAGACGGGACGCACGAACTCGTCCGCGCCCTTCACCTCGGACACGTCCGAGATCACCATCACGTCCAGCAGGGCCGCCACGCGGGGCAGCAGGTTCTTGCCGGCCATGGTGGCGGGGGCCACGATGTGCTCGTAGTCGCCGGCCAGCGACACGATCAGCGCCGCGGTCGGCTCGGCCAGGTTGTGGCCGAACATCGGATCCTCGGCGCAGAGCACCTTGGACACGCCGTCGAGCTTGGCGGCCGCTTCGGCCGGGCCCTTGGCATGTTCGCCCGCGACCAGGATGGTGACGTCGCCCAGCTGCTTGGCGGCGGTCAGGGCCTTGGCGGTGGCGTCGGTGGCGAGCTCGCCCGCCAGCGTCTCGGCGATCAGCAGAACGGCCATGTTACAGCACCCCCGCTTCGTTCTTGAGCTTCGAGATCAGCTCGTCCACGTCGGCCACCTTCACGCCGGCCTGGCGGGCGGGCGGCTCGGTGGTGGCGACGATGGTCAGCCGGGGCGCGACGTCGACGCCGTAGTCGGCGGCGGTCTTGGCCTCCAGCGGCTTCTTCTTCGCCTTCATGATGTTGGGCAGCGAGGCGTAGCGCGGCTCGTTCAGGCGCAGGTCCGCGGTGATGATGGCGGGCATCTTCACCTTCAGGGTCTGCATGCCGCCGTCGATCTCGCGGGTGACCTTGGCCACGTCGCCCTCGATCTCGATCTCGGCCGCGTTGGTGGCCTGGCCCCAGCCCAGCAGCGCCGCCAGCATCTGGCCGGTGGCGTTCATGTCGTTGTCGATCGCCTGCTTGCCGGCGATGACCAGGCCGGGCTGCTCCTCGTCGATCACGGCCTTCAGGAGCTTGGCGACGGCCAGCGGCTCGATGTCGGTGTGAACGTCGTCGGCGGCCTCGATCAGGATGGCGCGGTCGGCGCCCATCGCGAGCGCGGTGCGCAGCGTCTCCTGGGCCTGCTTGACGCCGATCGAGACCACGACGATCTCCTCGGCCGCGCCCTTCTCCTTCAGACGGATCGCCTCTTCCACGGCGATTTCGTCGAAGGGATTCATCGACATCTTGACGTTCGCGAGATCGACGCCCGATCCGTCCGCCTTCACGCGGGCCTTCACGTTGTAGTCGATCACGCGCTTGACGGGCACGAGCACCTTCATCGCGCGCTTCTCCTCCAGTTTCTCGGCGCGCGGGAGGCGCGCGCCGGTCCTTCACGACGCGCCGAACGCGCGCCGGTCGTTGCTTCGGGCTCTACACCGCCTGCCGGCCGGATGGTAGGCCCGTCGTCGACTCCCCGGCCGCACGGGCGGCCCGGAAACCCGCAGCCGCCTGGCGGCCCGGGGCGGCGCGAGCGCGCCGGCGGTCCCCGGATCTCCCCCGTCTCGAGGGGAGGGAGGGCGGCCGAAGCGGACGCGCGCGTCAATTGCGCGCCGCGAGGTGGCATCCGCCCCGGTATCTCGCAAAGGGCGCAGGGTCGCACAAGCGCCTGGACCGCCCTTCGCGCAACATTCTTGCGCGGCGCTTTCGCGCAGCGGGGTCAGCCGGCCCCGCTCAGCGGTTCGCCCCCGGGACCCAAAGCACGTCGCCCGCGCCGCCGCGGTTGGCGGCGCGCGAGGCCACGAAGAACCAGTCCGACAGGCGGTTGAGATAGACCACCGAGGGCAGGTTCACCGCCTCGACCTCCGCCAGCCGCGCCGCCAGCCGCTCGGCCCGGCGCGAGACGGTCCGGCACAGGTGCAGATGGGCCGCCAGCACCGAGCCGCCCGGCAGCACGAAGCTGCGCAGCGGCTCGAGATCGGCGTTCATCGCGTCGATCTCGGCCTCGAGCCGGTCGACCTGCGCGGCAACCATGCGCAGCACCGGGTAGCCGGCCTCGGCGTCCTTCGAGATGTCCGGGCGACCGACATCGGCGCCAAGGTCGAAAAGGTCGTTCTGGATCCGCGCCAACGCCTCGGCGAGAGCGCCCTCGGCGTGGTGCCGGGTCACGCCCAGCGCCGCGTTGAGCTCGTCGACGGTGCCATAGGCCTCGACCCGTGCATTGAACTTCGGCACCCGGGTGCCGTCGACCAGCGCGGTGTCGCCCTTGTCGCCGGTGCGGGTGTAGATCTTGTTGAGCACGACCATGGTCAGCCTCCCCTGCGGATCAGGACGAAGATCACGATCAGCACCACCGCCACGAACTGCGCGATGATGCGCCAGCGCATCGCCTTGTTTGCATATTTCTTGTTGAACTCGCCGCCCTTGGCAAAGGAGCCGATGCCGAAGAGCAGGATCAGGACGACCACCAGCATGACGCCGGCAACCGCCAGGAACAATGGATCGTCTCGCATCTCGTCTCTCCCTCCCAGGCTTCGCCAGAGACATAGCCGGTCGCGACGGAAAAGCGAACCGCCTATCGGGCGCGGTCGATCAGCGCATCCAGCGCGGTGGTCGGCAGGATCCGCCGCAGCCGCCCCATCAGGTGTGTCGGCACGGTCACGTAGTAGCGCGGCTTCGGGCGCGGGTGCTCCAGCGCCCTGGCCAGCACGTCGGTCACCGCCGAGGGCGGCAGCTCGAAACGGTCCTTCGAGGGCGAAGCGTAGAGCCGCCTGAGCAGCGAAGTCTCGTACTGGGCGGCGCGGGGCGAGGCCTTCCAGTCGAGCCATTTCTCGAAATAGGGCACCGAGTTGGCGCGGATCCGCGAGGTGATCGGGCCGGGCTCGATCAGGATCACCTTGATGTCGGTGTCGCGCATCTCGATCCGCAGCACGTCGGTCAGCCCTTCGAGCGCGAACTTGGACGAGACATAGGCGCCGCGCCACGGCATCGGCACCAGCCCCAGCACCGAGGAGCAGTTGACGATCCGCCCGTGCCCCTGCCGCCGCATCACCGGGATCACCGCGCGGGTGAGCGTGTGCCAGCCGAAAAAGTTGCCCTCGAAGATCTCGCGCAGGGCGCCGGTGGGCAGGTCCTCGACCGCGCCGGGCACCGCGAAGGCGCCGTTGTTGTAGAGCGCGTCGAGCGTGCCGCCGGTTGAGCTGAGCACCTGGTCCAAGGCACGGGTGATGCTGGCCTCGTCGGTGTAGTCGAGCTGGGGGCTCTCGAAACCCTCGTCGCGCAGGCGGGCGCAGTCCTTCTCCTGCCGGCAGGCGGCGAAGACGCGCCAGCCGCGGGCGCGCAGCCCGTGCGCCGCGTCATGGCCGATCCCTGAGGAACAGCCTGTGATGAGAACGGATCTGCCGGTCATGCGCGCCCTTTCCTGCCTGTCGCGACCGGCGTAAGCCAGCCCGGCAGGGGGCGCAAGCGCGGCTCAGTCGGCGGCCACGCGCAGGAAGTCGTCGGACATCCAGCCGACTCGGTTGCTCTCTGTCACCTTGAGGCGCACCCAGCCTTCGCCGGGATCGGCGAGGACCTCGACCGAGGCGCCGCGGCTCAGCTGGTCGACC
>CAXGVP010000134.1:0-7975 GCA_964013055.1 uncultured Albimonas sp. | reverse complement strand
CCCGCCCTTCTGGCCCGCGCCGAGCCGCGTCCCGGCGGCCCCGGCGCCGCCCTGCGCACGACCGAGGGCGTGACCCTGTTCTCCGAGACCGCCCCGCCCTGGCGCCGGGGTGCGCCGTCTGCTGGTCCTGGGCCTGGGCGGCCGGATCTGGCAGCGCCCCGCGCCCGCGGACCCGCTCTTCACCGAGACCGAGATCGAGACGATCAACGCCCGCGCCGGCATCCGCCTAGGTGTTCAGTCCCGGCATTTGATGGATTGGATTGAGCCTGACTCTGTCGGGTCGTGCTGTCCAGGCTTTGCAGATGAACTCGCAGGGCGTCAGGCCGCCGAGGGTCTTTAGGCGACGCGCGAAGGTGTCGGCGGCAAGGAAATCCGCGAGATGGTCACGGAGCTGTCCGTGGCTGTCATAGTGATAGCGCCTGACGGTGGCATCCTTGAGCGTGCGGTTCATCCGCTCGACCTGGCCGTTGGTCCACGGATGGTTGACCGTGGTCAGGCGGTGCTCGATCGCGTGCTCTCGGCAGACGCGGTCGAAGATGTGCAGCATGTCGTGCACGTCGCGTGTCCGACTGGTGAACTGGATGCCGTTATCGGTGAGAACCGTGTGGATCTCATAAGGCACGGCCTCGATCAGGTCCCTGAGGAACTGGGCGGCGGCAGGCTTGCCGGCCTTGGGAACCAGGCGGGCGAAGGCGAACTTGCTTGTCCGGTCGATGGCGACGAAGAGCTGCAGCTTGCCCTCGGCCGTGCGCAGCTCGACGATGTCGATATGGAAGAAGCCGATGGGATGGCGCTTGACCTTCCGCTTGGCCGGCTTGTCGCCAACCTCGGGCAGACGGCTGATGCCATGCCTTTGCAGGCAGCGATGCAAGGACGACCGGGTCAGGCGCGTGATCGTCGGCTGCAGGGCGAAGAGGCCGTCGTCCAGCGGCAGCAGCGTATGGAGGTGGAAGGCGACGATCACGGCTTCCTCGTCCAGGCTCAGACCGCTTGAACGCGGCTCCCGCGGCCCGGTCCGGCAGTCCTGCACCGCCGTCCGCGTCCGCCACTTCGCGACCGTCTTGGAATTCACCCCGTAGGTCCGGCTCAGCTCCGCGGTCGAAGCTTGCGATCGCTGTATCGCAGCTCGGATGGCGTGCGTGGTCGTGGCGCTGCCGTGACGTACCTGGCCCATGGCGCCGCCTTCCATTCGAGGGAAAGGATCGCACCATCAAACCTTGGGACCAAACCGGACCGGCGGGTCGGAACGCGGAAGGGCTCTGTTGCAGCCTTCGCAACGGCCGCGAACGTGACGAAGCCTTGCGGGGGCTCGCGACCCTGTCTCCGCTCCCGACGCCTCGCCCAGGCACGGGGGCGCATCATGGCCACCGGCCGTTGCGCAGACGCGCGCTTGCCGTTGCAGCGGGGCCCGGTCCGGCCGCGTCTCGTCGTCTCTGAAGCGCAGCGAGGCTCGGACGCAGGGGCGGTCGCGAGGGCTGGGAATCGCGATGGCGACGGCGCTCCCGTCCTTGGGATCGCCGTGCGGGCGAGGCTCGGCCCGGTGCGGGCGGCGGTCCTGGACGTGCGGGGAGGCGCGATGCGCGTGTCGGCGGCGGAGCGGGCCGCCCGCTCCGCGCCGACGCGAAGGGAAGGCGCCCATCCGACGGAGACCGCGCGGGCCCGCGCCTCGTCCGGGTCCGGCCCTGGCGGCGGGGGTCGTGATCCGGTGGCGGGGCTCATGGCCCGGCTGGGTTCCATTGTGACGGGTCGACGGACGCAGCGTCACGAACCCGCCCCTGGCGCGGCAGGGGAGGGGCGAGGGGACCTCCGTCCGGAAGGGCGGCGTCAGGGGACGAAGGGCTCCAGCAGGCGGAGGGAGGCGGCCTGGAGGGGGATCAGGCGGGCGACGCGGGCGATCTCGGGGCCGGCGGCGGCGATGGCCTCGTCGGTCAGGTTGCGGGTGTGACCGGTGGCGGCGATGCAGCCAAGGGGGCGGCCGCTCCAGCCGGAGAAGGGCGCCGCCACCGCGCTGAGACCGTCGTAGAACTCGTCGCGCACGATGGCGTAGCCGCGCTCGGTCGCGGCGGCCAGGTCGGCCGACACCGCCTCCCAGCTGGTCAGGGTCGAGGGAGTGTGCGCGAGGTAGGGCTCGGGCCCCAGCAGCGCCCGGCGGCGCGGCGCGTCGAGCGACATCAGCAGGCACTTGCCGGGGCCGGAGCCATGCAGCGGCCCGTGCAGCCACGTCGAGTAGTAGGGGCTGAGCGACCCGTGCGACAGCGCCACGTCCACCACGCAGCGCTCATGGCCGAGGAACACCACCAGCACCACGCTCTCGCGGATCTGGGCGGCGAGCGCGGAGATCAGCGGCGCCGCCTCGCGGCGCAGCTGCTCGACCGGGTGCAGCAGGCTCAGCGGGCGCAGCGCCTGGGGGGAGCAGGCGTACTTGCGCCCGTCCGGCAGGCGGATCACCCGGCCCAGGTCCTCGAGCGCGCGGAGCAGGCGCAGGGTGCTGGAATGGTCGAGGCCGAGCCCGTCGGCGATCTCGGCCAGTGTCATCGGCTGGGTGGCCGCGAGCAGGAAGTCGAGCACCGCCATGCCCCGCGCCAGCGTCCCCGCCGGCGCGCCCGAGGCGCGGGACGCCCCCCGCCCCCCGCGGCCGCCCGCCTCGGGGGGCGCGTCTGAGGTCGCCTCGGGGGTCGCGTCGGCGGGGGAGGCGTCGGTCCGGGTGCTGCTCATCGGTTCTCCTCATCTGCCGCGGGGACTGCCGCGGGCGGCGTCCCGGGGCGCGGCCGCTGGGTCCGTCTCCGGCGGCGCGCGCCCCCGGCATCATGCCTTTCGGGCGCGGGGGAGGGCGTGCGCCCCCGCGCCGCGGCCGTCACTGGAGCGCGGGGTCGGTCGTCTCCTGCATCGCCCGGATCTCCTCGACCAGGCCCTCGCGCCACAGGTCGCCCTCGAAGGTCTTGTAGACGTCGGCGGCCAGCGCCTCGAACGCGGGGCGGTTGGGGACGGTCACCTTCAGCCCGGCCTCGAGCATCGTGCGCTCGTCGCGCGCCGCCCGCTCGGCGCCGAGGCGCGAGATCAGCTCGCCCGCCTTCACGACTTCCTCCGTCACCGCCGCCTGCGCCTCGGGCGACAGGGTCTGCCACGTCATGTCGGAGATATACCACCCGTAGAGCGAGTACACATGGTTCGAATAGGCGTAGAAGCTGGTGACCTCGTGGAAGTTCATCGGCACCGTGACGTCGAGCCCGTTGTCCTGCCCCTCGACCACGTCCTGACGAAGCGCGAGGTAGAGCTCGTTGAAGTTGATCGGGGTCGGGCGCATGCCCCAGGCCTCGAAGCTGGCGATCGAGACCGGGTTGGGCAGCACCCGGATCTTGATGCCCTCGGCGTCGGCGGGCTCGAAGATCGGGCCAGTCTTGGTGTTGAAGGACCGCGGCTCGCGGTCGCCGGCGACGGCCACGACGCGGATGCCCTTCTCCTCGCGCAGGCGCTCGTAGAAGGGGGCGAAGATCTCGGAGTTGTAGACTTTGCGCGCCCACTCCTGCGACTTGAACAGGTAGGGGACCTGGCCCACGAAGAACTCCTCGTGGCCCTTCTGGTAGCCGAGCAGGGAGATGTCGACCATGGTCATGTCCACCGTGCCCAGCGTCATCGCCGAGAAGGTGGCGCCGACGTCGCCCAACTGGCCGGCGGGGAAGACCGAAACCGTGACCTCGCCGCCGGTGCGCTCGCCCACCGCCTCGGCGAGCTGCTGGACGGCGGTGTTCTCCAGGCTGTCCGCGGCGAAGACGTGGCCGAAGCGCAGGTCGGCGGCCGGCGCGGCGCTGGCGACGGCCGCGAGCGCGCCCGCGGCGATCAGGGTTCTGAGCATGGGGTTTCCTCCAGGGGTTTGGATTTTATCGGGTCTTGGGTCCGTCAGCGGACCAGGTCGGGCAGGAACAGGACGAAGCCCGGCCACAGCGTGCAGAGCAGCAGCACCGCGACGAGGGCCGCGAAGAACGGCAGCACCTTGCGGATCACCGCCTCCACCGGCCGCTCGGCGATCGAGGCGGTGATGTAGAGGTTCAGCCCCACCGGCGGCGACAGCAGCCCGATCATCAGGTTCAGCACCACGATCAGCCCGAAATGCACCGGGTCGATGCCCAGCGGGCCGATGATCGGCATCAGGATCGGCACGAAGATCACCATCGCGGGCAGCGGCTCGAAGATGCAGCCGACCAGCAGCAGCAGCACGTTGATCATCAGCAGCACCGCCACCGGCCCCGCGTCGAGCGCGGTGATCAGCGCCGCCAGCTGCGGTCCGATCTGGAGCACCGTCATCGCCCACGAGAACGCCGCGGCGGTGGCGAGCGTGATCATGATGATCGCCGACATCTTCGCCGCCTCGCCCAGGATCTCGGGCAGGTCGCGGACGCGGATGTTGCGGTAGACGACCATGCCCACGACCAGCGCGTAGGCGACGGCGAGCGCGGCGATCTCGGTGACCGTGGCGAAGCCCACCACCACGCCCGCGATCACGAAGACCGGCATGAACAGCGGGATCAGCGCCTGCGCGATCAGCCGCGGCGCGCGGGCGAGGCCGGGAAAGGGCGAGACGGGGTGGTTAGAGCGCCGGGCGATCCACCAGGCGACGGCCAGCAGGCTCGCGCCCATCAGCACGCCCGGCGCGACGCCCGCGAGGAACAGCTTGGCGACCGAGACCTGGGTCAGCGCGCCGAAGACGATGAACGGGATCGAGGGCGGAATGATCGGCCCGATGGTAGCCGCGGCCCCGATCAGGGCGGCGGAATAGTCCGGGTCGTAGCCGTCGCGCCGCATCGTGGGCAGCAGCACCGAGGCGGTGGCCGAGCTGTCGGCCACCGCAGACCCCGAGACGCCGGCCATCAGCATGTTGACCAGCACGCCCACCATGGCGAGCCCGCCGCGGATGCCGCCGATGATCGCCTGGGCGAGCAGCAGCAGACGCTCGGTGATGCCGCCGCGGTTCATCAGCTCGCCCGCGAGGATGAACAGCGGGATGCCCGCCAGCTCCAGCCCCGACACGCCGTCGAGCATGGTCTGCGGGGCAACGGCCATCATCTCGGGCCGGCCGAACTGGGCCAGCACCACCAGCAGCGCGGTCGCGCCCATCACCAGCCAGATCTCCAGCCCCAGCAGGGTCAGGGCGAGGAACACCGCGAAGCCGAC
Source organism: uncultured Albimonas sp. (assembly GCA_964013055.1). Lineage (GTDB taxonomy): Bacteria > Pseudomonadota > Alphaproteobacteria > Rhodobacterales > Rhodobacteraceae > Albimonas. The sequence continues at coordinate 2,806 of CAXGVP010000134.1, read as the reverse complement.
GCCGATCAGGCTCATCGCGCGGCCTCCCGCAGGCGCAGGGCGGCGCGCGCGACTTCCAGCAGGATCATCACCGTCAGGGCGGCGGGCAGCACCAGGTAGATGTCGCCCTTGGTGAAGGGCACCCCGCCGATGGAGGCGGAGAAGTTCGCCTCGACCACCCTCAGCGAGGCCTGCAGGATCAGGCCCAGCGTCACGATCCGCACGACCCAGACCGCCGCGTCCACGCCCCGGCGCAGGCGGGCGGGCAGCCGCTCGACCAGGAAGCCGATGCGCAGGTGGCTGCGCGAGGCGGCGGCGGCCACCGTACCGAACAGAACCAGCCAGACCTGGAACAGGTTGGCGAGCCCCGGCGCCCAGTGCTCGATCGAGGTCTGCACGGGCAGGTAGCGCAACACCGCGCCCCCCAGCATCACCACGAACAGCGCCGCGAGGCAGGCGCCGGCCAGGTGCAGGAACACCCGCTCGACGTATCGCGCGACCGGGTCGCGGGGCGGCCGGGCGGCGTCGGGGGCCTGGGGATCGCCGGTCATCCGCGCCTCCCTCAGAACCGGTGCGCGTCGAGCGCGTCGTGGTCGAAGGTGAAGCCCGTGCCCGGCCGGTCGGGGATCGCGGTCATGCCGTCGGCGTCAATCTCCATGGTCTCGTGGAACAGGGCGCCGAACCAGGGCATGTGCTCGACATAGAGACAGCCGGGCATGGCGAGGTGCAGCGAGTGCTCGGTGAAGATGTGGGGCGAGAACGGCACGTCGAAGGCCGCCATCTGGCCGATCACGTTGCGGAATTCGGTGTAGCCGCCCATCCGCTGCAGGTCGGGCATCAGGATGTCGGCGGCGCGGCGTTCCAGCATGTTCTGGATGCCGTGGCGGACGTATTCGGTCTCTCCCGAGGCCAGCGCGGTGTCGAGCGCGCGGGCGATCTCGGCGTGGCCGTGGTGGTTCCAGGTGGGGACGGGTTCCTCGAACCACACCAGGTTGAACCTTTCCAGCTCCCGTCCCAGGCGGATCGCGTCGGGCACGCTCAGGCCCTGGTTGGCGTCGGCCATCAGGGCGATGTCGGGGCCGATGGCGTCGCGCACCGCCTCGACCCGCTCGATGTTCTTCGCCACGGGCAGGTTCCCCAACCGCAGCTTCATCGCCTTGAAGCCCTGGGCGAGGAAGCCGCGCGCCTCCTCGGCCAGCGCCTCGGGCCCCGCCGACAGCCACAGGCCGCCGGAGGCGTAGAGCGGCACGCGCTCCCGCGCGCCGCCGAACAGGCGGTGCAGGGGCTGGCCGGTCGCCTTGCCGACGATGTCCCAGCAGGCGACGTCGAGCGGGGTCATCGCGATGATCGCCACCCCCGCCTGGCCGAAGAAGTTCATCGACCGGAACATGTCGGTCCAGATCGCCTCGACCTGGAACGGGTCGCGGCCGATCACCGAGGGCTTCAGCGCCTCGATCATGGCGTCGAGCACCAGCAGCCGCTCGCGCCCGAAGCAGAAGGCGTAGCCCTCGCCCGAGACGCCCTCGTCGGTCCTCAGCGTGACCAGCAGGCAGGAGACCGAGGCGATGCGGTGCATCGAGGTCAGCAGCGGTTCGGCGAGCGGCAGGTCCACCCGGGCGGTTTCGATTTCGGTGATGCGCATGGGGTCCTCCCTGTCCGGCCCGCTCTGGCGGCGGGCTCGGGTGCGATGGGGTCAATCGACGGCTTCGACGGCGGGGCCGTAGGGGAAATAGGGCGGGTGCTCGCCGATCACGGTCATGTCGACCTCGACCAGGCTGGGCCCCTCGTGGGCCAGCGCCTCCGCCACCGTGGCGCCGAAACGGGCGGGGTCGGAGACACGGCGGTATGGGATGCCGGCCAGCGCCGCGATCCCCTCCAGCGGCGGCGCCGTGAAGCTCTCGTAGCGGCGCCCGGCGCCGGTGGCGTCCTGGATGTGGCGGATCACGCCGTAGCCGGCGTCGTTCATCACCAGGATCACCATGTCCGCGCGCTCCTGCACCGCGGTCCACAGCTCTCCGAGGTTGAGGAAGAAGCCGCCGTCGCCGGTCATGCACACGGTCTTGCGCCCGTCGGCCAGCGCCGCGCCGACCGCGAGGCTGAAGCCCTGCCCGATCCCCGCCCCCACCGGGTAGATCGAGGTCGTCGGGTCCGCCACCGGCATCAGCCGGTTGCCCCAGGTCGAGTGGTTGATGGTCACGTCGCGGGCGAAGATCGCATCCGCCGGCATCGCCGCGCGCAGCTGCTCGGCGAAGCCGCCATAGGGGCCCAGCGAAGCTGCGAAGGCGCGCCGGGCGCGGGTCTTCAGGGTCTCGAACTCCGAACCGAAGGCGGGGTCGGGGGTCCAGCCCTCGGCCTCCAGCGCGTCGGCCAGCGCGGCGAGCGTGGCGCCGGCGTCGCCCTCCACGAACAGCTCGTTCGAATAGGTGCGGCCGTCGGCGCGCGGGTCGATGTCGATCTGCACCCGCCGCGGCGGCAGCTTCAGGGCGAAGTCCGCCGTCTCCTGTCCCCGCAGGCGGGAGCCGGCGACGACCATCAGGTCGCACGAGGCGTAGAACGCCTCGATCATCGGGATGCCGGTCCCGTTGAGGCCGCCGAGATTGCGGGGGTGGGTCTCGTCCACCACGCCGCGGCCGTTCCAGCTGGTGACCATGACGAAGCCGAGGTCCAGCAGCCGTTGCGCCGCGGGCCCCGCGCCGGCCGCGCCGTTCCCCAGCCACAGGATCGGGCGGCGCGCGGCGCGCACCGTCTCGACCAGCAGGCCCAGCGCCTCGGGCGTGGGGCCGTCGGGGATCGGGGGGATCAGGTTCAGCGTATCCAGCGCCGCCGG
>CAXGVP010000133.1:0-7990 GCA_964013055.1 uncultured Albimonas sp. | reverse complement strand
CCCCTGCCCCCTGGGCGGATTCCAACATTCCGGTACACGCCTCGCTCGGGTCAGACTCCTGCAGTCCGGCACACGCCTCGCTTGGGTCAGGGCGCATCCCCCCGGCGGAGCTCGTCGTCGCCGCCGCCGCGGCGGGGCGTGCGGCATTGGGGGCGCGCGGGGCGGGGGAGGGGGCGCCGGGGTCCGGACGGGAGAGGGGTCGGCGCCGGCGAGGCCTCGCACGGCGCAGGCGTCGCATGACCCGCCCGGCAGCGCACCGCGGGGCCTGCCGCCCGGCGCGCGCGCCGTTCTCCCCCAAAGCCTGAGCTCGCCGCCCGACGCCCGGCGAGAGGCGGAGATCCGGGAAGCAGGCTCGGCCCGGTCGTCGCGCCGCGGACGCGCCTGGCGCGGCGAGGGACCGCGACAACCGTCGCAGGGAGCGCCTCGCCGTCGGCCGCCCCCCCCCAGGCTCGCGCCGCCGGGCCGGAAGGTCGCGCAGGGCGCCGGTGAAGCCCGGTTCTGGAGGCTGGCGGCGGTGAAGCCGGGTTCTGGAGGCTCGCGGCGGGGACGCGTGAGGGGGGCGGGAGGCGGTGGGGACGGGGAGGCTCAGGCGACGGCAGTGGAGGTGGGGGGGGAGGCGGGAGCGCGGGCGCGCAGGACCTCGGCGGGGAGGGTGCAGATCACCCGGCGGCGGGGGGCCCCGGCGTCGTCGTGGCGCTCGATGCGCAGAGCGCCGCCGTGAAGCTCGGTGAACCGACGCGCGAGCGCCTGGGCGAGACCGCCGCCACGGGAGGCGTCGGGGGCTTCGGCCGCGGGCTCGGGCGCGTCGGTCCAGATCTCGACGTCCGCGCCGCGCCGGCGGGCGCCGGCCCGCACCTCGTCGCCCTTGCCAGAGCGGTGAACCGCGTCGGTCACGAGGTTGAACAGAAGCTGGCGCACCCGGGCGGCGTCGCCGACCACATGCTCGGGCCCCGACGGCTCGGTCCCGGCAGGCGCAGGCCCCGAAGGCCCGGAGCCCGCATGGCCGGAGCCCGCGGGCCTGTGCCCGGACCCAGACCCAGCCCCGGACCCGGACCCGGACCCGGACTGTGCGGTCCCGGCGGCGGAGGCGTCGGGGTAGGGGTCGCCGCTTTCGAGCGACAGGATCACCCCGCGCTCGGCCGCCCGGCGCTGGGCCATGTCCAGCGCCGCGACCAGCGCCGCGCGCAGGTCCACCGTCTCGGGCGTCAGCGACAGCACCCCGGCCTGGGCGGAGGCGAGGTCGGCCACCCCGCTCAGCGCCGTCTGCACCTGGCTGGCGGCCTCCAGGATCGCGTCGATGCGCTCCAGCGCGGCGGGTTCGGCGCCCTGGTCCTCGGCCGCGTCGCGCAGCGCCAGGCCCAGGCCCTGGATCCGCGCCAGCGGCGTGCGCACCCGGTTCGAGACCTGTTCCAGCAGCGCGCCGCGGATCTCCTCGGCGGCCTCCAGCGCGGCGGTTCGCTCGCGCATCGCGCGCTCGGCCCGGGTGGCGTCGGTGACGTCGGTGAAGGTCGCCAGCACCGAGCCGTCGGGCAGCGCCGCCACCCGCACCCGCAGCCGCCGGCCGTCGAGCAGCGAGACCTCCTCCGACCAGGCGGCGCGCTCGGTCGGGGCGCCGAAGAACTCGGCCAGGCGGTCCCAGACCGCGCCGGCGTCGCTGCGCGCGCGGAACAGCTCCAGCGCCCGCGGCAGGCGCAGCGGGTCCGCCCCGCCCTGCCCCGCGGCCAGCGCGTCTTCCAGGCCTGCGTCGAGCAGGCCGTCGAGCAGGCCCTCCAGCCGGTCGCCCGGCCCGCCGTCCCCCCGGTCGCCGCGCCGCTCGCCGGGCCGGTCGCCCCGCGCCGCCGGCCCGGCCGCGGCGGAGGCCGGCCCCGGCACGTCGCGCCGTCGCCAGATCGCGGCGAAGGCGGGGTTCACGAAGCGCGCGACGCCGTCGGGACCGAAGGCGACCACGCCCTCCTCCAGCCGGTCCATCACCGCGCGGCGGGTCTCGGTCTCGGTGGAGAACCGGCGCTCGAGCCGGGCGGTCTCGGAGACGTCCTCGAACAGGAAGGCCACCGCGCCCTGGGGATGGGGACGGGCGACGACGCGGATCTGCACCTCGCCGGGGAGATGCCAGACCTCGGTGCTCTCCGGCCGGTCGTGGACGCCGTCGGTGCGGAACAGGTCCAGCATCGTGGCTCGCCAGAGCTGGAAATCCTCGTGGTCGGGCAGCCGGCGGTCGGCGCGCAGCCGCTCGATCACGTCCGACAGCGAGGGCCGCCCGGCCAGCCAGGCCGGGTCGAGGCGCATCAGCGACGCGAAGGCGGGGTTGAACAGGCCCAGCCGGGTCTCGCGGTCGAAGATGGCGAGGCCGATGGCGAGATGGGCGAAGGTCTCGGTCAGGGTCTCGACGAAGCGGCGCAGCGCGCCCTCGGCATGGACCGCGGCGGCGGCGTCGATGCCGTAGCCCAGCGCGCCGCCGTCGGAGGCGGGAAGCTCGGCCAGCTCGTACCAGCGCCGCTCGCCGGTGCGCGCGTCGAAGACCGAGCGCCGCCCCTCCGGCGGGCGGGAGCCGCGCGCCTCGCCGCCGTCGTGGTGCAGTTCCGGCAGGGGGGCGGCGTCGGAGCCGTGCGCCTCCTCCGCCGCGGCGATGCGGCGGTAGAGGGCGTTGCCCCAGATCACCGCGCCCGCGGGCGAGCGGCGCCAGGCCAGCAGCGGCGCGGCCTCCAGCGCCTCGGACGCCTGGTCGCGGTCGGAGGCGAGCACCGCCAGCATCCCGCGCAGGCGCGCGATCTCGCGCCGGGCGGGGCCGGCGGAGGTCAGCTCGAGCCGGGCCTCGCCCGCCTCGGGGCGGCCGGCGACCTCCCAGCTGCGGCCCTCGTCGTCGTCGGCGAGGCTGCGGAACGGGCGGCCGTCGGCCTCGAGCGTGCGCAGGGCGAGGCCGAGGTCCATGGCGCCCTCGACCGGGGTCAGGCGGCGGACGAAGGCGTCGATCGGCCCCTCGTCGTCGCCCAGGAAGGCGCGCGCGGCGCGGTCGCGGGCGCGCAGGCGGTCGCCCTCGAGGCGCAGGCCGAAGCCGGCGGCGGGGGGCGGCGGATCGCCGTCCCGGCGCGCGCCGCCGGCGACGGAGGCGAGCGCCGACAGCCGGCCGCCGCGCAGCAGGCCGCCGCGGGACGTGGCGGGATCGTGCAGGGAGGCGGGGTCGTGGCCGCGGGCGGCGCGCAGGCGCAGGCCGCGCAGGCCCAGCGCCGCGAGCGCCGCCCCCGCGCAACCGGCCAGGGCGGCGAAGACCACCTGGTCGTCCGCGGGAAACGCATCCGTGACGGCGGTCGAGACGACCGTCAGCAGCGCGGTGGCGTCGGCAAGCTCCAGCACCGGCATCCTCCCAAGAGCGGCACGGGGCGAGGGCCCCCTCTCGGCGGATTCAACCTATACGAAAGTTCGGGAGTTTCAAACATTCCCGAGCGAGAACGCATCGTTCGGCCCCAGCGCGCCGCGCGGGCGCCCTTCGAGCAGGTCGAGCGCGCCGCGGGGCCACACCGCCTCGACCACGGCGCCGGGGGCGCGGGCGGTCTCGGGGAAGGCGCGGATCTCGGGGTCGCGGGTCTCGGCGTCGCCGCCGTTGGCGAAGGAGACGCGGGCGCCGGTGCGCTCGAGCAGGGTCTTGGCGATGAACAGGCCCAGGCCCATCCCCTCGTAGCCGGCGCGGCCGTCGGCCTCGGAGGCCGAGGGGGCCTCGGCCTCGGGGTCGCCGGGGGCGGGCCTGTCGGCGGGGCCCGAGGGCGCGGAGGAGGCGGCGGCGGAGCCGGGGCGCATGCGGGCGCGCACGAACGGGTCGCCGAGGCGGCCGAGCATGTCGGCGCCGAAGCCCGGGCCGTCGTCGCCCACCGCGATGCGCAGGTGGCGGTCGTTCCAGTCGATGTCGATCCAGACCGAGGCCTCGGCGAAGTCGACGGCGTTCTGGACGAGGTTGCGCAGGCCGTGGATCACCTCGGGCCGGCGCATCGCCTCGGGCTGGGGCGGGGGCGGATCGGTCAGGGGACGGCCCTGCAGGCGCAGGATCACCCGCTTGCCGCGGTCGCGGTGGGGGCCGGCGGCCTCCTCGACCAGGCGATAGATGGGGGCGGTGCGCATGTGCCGGTCGTCCTTGCCGGACGCCGACAGCTCGCGCAGGATCTCGCGGCAGCGCTCGGCCTGCTGGCGGATCAGCTCGACGTCCTCGTGCAGGTCGGGCTGGGAGCGAAGCTCGCGCGAGAGCTCCCCGGCGACCAGCTTGATGGTGGCGAGCGGCGTGCCCAGCTCGTGCGCGGCGGCGGCGGCGAGGCCGCCGATGGCGGTCAGCCGCTGTTCGCGGCCCAGCGCCTCCTGCGCGGCGCCGAGCGCCTTGGTCATGGTCCACATCTCGGCCGTGACCCGGCGGGCGTAGCCGGCGACGAAGGCGAGCCCGGTCATCATCGCGGCCCAGCTGCCGACCAGGATGGTGGTCGGCGGCTCGACGGCGGTCCCGTCGGCGAAGACCAGCGGCATGTAGAGCAGCGCCAGCAGGCTGACCTCGGCCGCCGCGAACAGGCCCAGCACCAGCGTCGAGCGCAGCGACAGCGCGGTGGCCGAGACGATCACCGGCGCCAGCATCAGCAGCGCGAAAGGGTTGGTGAGCCCCCCGGTGAGGAACAGCAGCGCGCCCAGCTGGGCGAGGTCGAAGAGCAGGGTCAGCGCCACCCCCCGCTCGGTCAGGCGCTTGTTGGGGGCGTGCACCGCCTCGGCCACGATGTTGAGCGAGACCGAGGCCGCGATGGCGCCGAAGCAGGCGCCGATCGGCAGCTCCATGTGCAGGACGAGGTCGGCGAACAGCACCGCCGCCCCCTGCCCCAGCGCGGCCAGCCAGCGCAGCGAGGTCAGGGTGCGAAGCCGCACCCAGTCCACCCGCCCGCGGGCGGGAATGCCGAAGGGAAGTCCGTCCGCCATGGTTATCGGTATAGCCCGGCGCCCCGGCGCTGGGAAGCGGGCCGAAAGGGTGGCGGGAGGGCGGGCGTTCATCATAACATTCCCCTGGGTCAGGGGGAGCTGGCCCGCCAGCAGGGAGGACCCGCCATGCCCGGGCGCAAGGCCAAGATCAAGCATGCCGCCAGGCTCGCCGAGACGTTCGACTCGCCCGAGGAGCTGCTCGCCCGGCTCTACGGCGCGGAGGACTACGACGAGACCTTCGAGCGGAAGGGCAAGACAGGCGAGATCACGCTGGAGGGCGGCGGCCTGCGGGCGGTGCTGCGGGTGTCGCTGGACAAGAAGGGACGCGAGAAGGCGATCGAGCGGATCGAGATCCTGGACCCCGACGGCAACCGGCTGGCGCTGGGCACGGAGCTGAAGGCCGACGTCGACCGCTTCTTCCGGGAGCTGGGGCGGGCGCTGGACCACCTGGCCGACGACGACCTCGACGGGGCGCTGCACCATCTCGACGAGCTCTGGGGGCTTGCGCCGATGCGCTTCGTGGGCAGCGGCGCCAACGACCGCATCGTGGGCAGCGCGGGGAAGACGGTGGTCAAGGCCAAGGGCGGCTCGGACCAGGTGTTCGGCTCGGAGGGGAAGGACGAGCTGGACGGGGGGGCGGGGTTCAACTCGCTCTATTTCGGGTCGCTGGACCTCAAGCCCCGGGACGCGGGCGTGAAGGTCGACCTGGCCAGGGACAAGGCCGTGGTGATGGGCGACAGGCAGGTCGTCAAGCGCTTCGACGAGCTGGGCGGGAGCCGCGGCAAGGACAAGCTCTGGGGCGACGAGCGGGGCAACTACATCGGCGGCGGCGACGGCGACGACCGGCTGGACGGGCGCGGGGGCGACGACTTCGTCTACGGCGGCCGCGGCGACGACAAGGTTTTCGGGGCGTCGGGGGCGGATTTCCTCGACGGCGGCGACGGGGACGACCGGGTGGAAGGCGGCTCGGGCGACGACTTCGCCTATGGCGGGGACGGGAACGACGCGGTGGACGGCGACAGCGGCGACGACACGGTGGACGGCGGCCGCGGCGCCGACACGGTCGAGGGCGGCTCGGGCGACGACGTGGTCACGGGGAACGAGGGGAACGACCACGTCTCGGGCGGCTCCGGGGACGACGTGGTCGACGGCGGCTCGGGGGACGACACGGTCGAGGGCGGCCGCGGCGCCGACACGCTGACCGGGGGGACCGGGGCGGACGAGTTCCGGCTGGACTCGGGCGCCGGGGCGGATGTGATCGCCGACTTCCAGGTCGGCGAGGACCATATCCGCGCCAACGCCCCCTTCGCCGAGCTGCGCTTCGCCCAGGTCGGCGGCGACGTCGAGATCCGCACCGAGGGCGGCGACCTGGTGGGCACGGTGCAGGGGGTGAGCGTCGAGGCGCTGGACGACGCCGACAACTTCCTGTGACCGGCCCGCTGCGGCGGCCTCCTCCCGCGGCGGTCCGCGGCCGCGTCGCGTGACCGGCCGCCGGCGACGGTTTTCCGGAACGGCGCCCAGCGCCTGCGCCCTTGGAGCGGCCGCAGGGGGCCGGCCTCCTGCGGCCGGTCTCCTGAGACCGGGTCGTCGCGATTGGACCGTTGCGACCGGGCCATGACGACCGGTCTTTTGCGACCGGACCGTTGCGACTGGCCTGTTGCGGCCGGGTTGCTGAGACTGACGCACGGGCGGGCGGGCCTCGCGCCCACGCGCCGGTCCGAGGGGCCCTGGGCGGCGGCCGCCGCGGGCGGCGCCGGTCCGGGGCGCGCCCCTGCGAAGCGGGCGGCCGGCGGCGCGGCCTCGCGTCGCGCGGGGTTTCGCGAGGCGCGCGGCTCGGCCATTTATGCGCCGCCGGAGCCCGCGCTCCGCGCCGCTGCCGGAGGACCCCCCATGCCCAAGCCCAACGCCGCCCGCGCCGCCGCCTTCGCGGGACTGGCCGTCGCCGTCGCTGGACTGGGGGCGGGCGCCTGGTTCGCCTTCGGGCCCACCGGGGACGAGGACCGCTTCGCCGCCTGCCGCTCGTCGGCGCTGGCGCCGGGGGCCGCGGCCATCGGCGGGCCGTTCGAGATGACCGACCACACCGGCGCCTCGGTCACCGACAAGGAGGTGATCGACGGGCTGACGCTGCTTTATTTCGGCTACACCTTCTGCCCGGACGTCTGCCCGTTCGACACCGCCAACATGGCCCAGACCACCGAGATCCTCGACGAGCGCGGGATCGAGGTCACCCCGGTCTTCGTCACCATCGACCCCGCCCGCGACACGCCGCAGGCGCTGTCGGACTATGTGGGCGCCCTGCACCCGCGGATGGTCGGCCTGACCGGCACGCCCGAGCAGACGGCGGCCATCGCGAAGGCCTACAAGGCCTACTACGCCAAGCAGGGCGACGATCCCGAGGTCTACCTGATGGACCACTCGACCTTCACCTACCTGATGGCGCCGGACGGGAGCTTCCTGGACGTGTTCCGCCGCGACGTTCCTCCCGCGGACGTGGCCGACCGGGTGCAGTGTTTCGCGGAAAGGCTGTGAATCCGGCGATTTTTTCGCCCTGTTGCGACGATCCGTCCTCGCGCGGCTTTGACACGGCCGCCGATTTCCATAGTGTCCCCCCAGATTCGCCGGGCGAACGGGAGACACGCTGTCCATGACCGACCAAGAAGAAGACGACCGGGCCCCGAGGGACATCGGACCCGACAAGTCGCTGCTGGTGCTTGACGACGACGAGCCGTTCCGCCGCCGCCTGACCCGCGCGATGGAGCGTCGCGGCTTCGAGCCGACCCCGGCCGAGAGCGTGGCCGAGGGCCTGGCCCTGGTCCGCCGCGCGCCCCCCGCCTTCGCGGTGATCGACCTGCGGCTCGAGGACGGCAACGGGCTCGACGTGGTCGAGGCCCTGCGCGAGGCCCGCCCCGACAGCCGCATCGTGGTGCTGACCGGCTATGGCGCCATCGCCACCGCGGTCGCCGCGGTGAAGATCGGCGCCACCGACTACCTGGCCAAGCCCGCGGACGCCGACGACGTCGAGGCGGCGCTGCTCTCCGAAGGCGAGCAG
>CAXGVP010000132.1:0-8030 GCA_964013055.1 uncultured Albimonas sp. | reverse complement strand
CGCGGTGGTGATCGAGATCGCCTTGAAGAAGGCGTCGAGGGACATCTCCTCGTCCACCTCGACGAAAATATGCTCGTCGCCTCCGAAGGAATAGCGTGTCTTCATCGGGGTTCGCCTCCTTGCCGCGCCGGGGGGCGGCTGGTCAGGGGGGCGTCGCCCCCGGCCGGGGGCGACGGGTGGAGTTCAGCGTTTCGCCAGCCAGTCCTCGAGCCAGCCGGTATGGGCCTCGCCGGCCTGCACCTCGGGGTCGGCGGCGAGGGCCGCGTGCAGCGGCAGCGTGGTCTTGAGGCCGTCGATGGTCATCGCCTCGATGGCGGTGGAGAGGGCGGCGATGGCGGCGGCCCGGTCCTCGCCCTTCACGATCAGCTTGCCGATCAGGGAGTCGTAGAAGGGCGGGATCGCGTAGCCCTCGTAGAGCATCGTGTCGAAGCGGACGCCCTCGGGGATTTCCAGCGCCGAGACCACGCCGGGGAAGGGCATGAAGTTGTTGAACGGGTCCTCGGCGTTGACGCGGACCTCGATGGAGTGGCCGGACATGGCGATGTCCGCCTGGGCGACCGAGAGGGGGGCGCCGAAGGCGACGCGGATCATCTCGGCGACGAGATCGTGGCCGGTGATCATCTCGGTCACCGGATGCTCGACCTGGATGCGGGTGTTCATCTCCAGGAAGGCGAAGGTCCCGCGGGCGGGGTCGAAGAGGTATTCCAGCGTGCCGGCGCCGCGGTAGGCGACCGCTTCCGCCAGCCGCACCGAGGCCTCGCAGACATGGGCGCGCTGGGCGTCGGTAAGGCAGGCGGCGGGGGCCTCCTCCCACACCTTCTGGCGGCGGCGCTGGAGGGAGCATTCGCGCTCATAGAAATGCACCGCCTGGGCGTCGTCGCCCATGATCTGGACCTCGACATGGCGGGCGTCGCGGATGAACTGCTCGATATAGAGGCCGCCGTCGCCGAAGGCGGCCTGCGCCTCCTGCGCGGCCTGGGGGAACAGGCGGGCGAGCTCGTCCTCGGATTCGGCCACCCGGATGCCGCGGCCGCCGCCGCCGGCGGCGGCCTTGACCATGACGGGGTAGCCGATCCCGGCGGCGATCTCCTTGGCGGCGTCGACGTCGGGGACCCGGCCTTGCGAGCCTTGCGCGACCGGCACGCCGGCGGCGATGGCGGCCTCGCGGGCGGCGACCTTGTCGCCCATGCGGGCGATGGTGTCGGCCGACGGGCCGACGAAGATCATGCCGGCCTCTTCGACCTTGCGGGCGAAGGCGGCGTTCTCCGACAGGAACCCGTAGCCGGGGTGGACGGCGTCGGCGCCGGCCGCTTTCGCCGCCGCCACCACGCGGTCGGCGTCGAGGTAGGACTTGGTGGCCTGGGCGGGACCGATCTCGACGGCGCGGTCGGCCTCGCGCACCGCGAGCATCTCGGCGTCGGCGGCGGAGTGGGCCTGCACCCACTCCATCCCCAGCGCCTTCGCGGCGCGGCCGACGCGCACCGCGATCTCGCCGCGGTTGGCCACGAAGAGGGTCTTGCCGGCAGGATCGGCCACTTAGTCGAGCTCCGCGAGAAGCGCGCCGGCGGTCACCGCGTCCTCGTTCTCGAGCTTGAAGGCGATGTTGTCGCCGGCGATCTCGGCCTTCACCTCGTGGAAGGATTTCATCACCTCCACCAGCCCGATCACGTCGCCCACGGCGACCGAGGCGCCGTCCTCGACGAAGGGCGCGGCCTCGGGGGAGGGCTTGCGGTAGAAGGTGCCGGGCAGCGGCGAGCGGATTTCCTTGGCCATGGGGGCGGTCCTTTTCTGGGGTCTCAGGCGGCGGCTGCGAGGGCCGAGGGCGGCGCGATGGTCACGCCCGCGCCGACGAGCGCCTCGCGCACCGCCTGCCCGATCTGAAGCGCGCCGGGGGTGTCGGAGTGGAAGCAGATCGACTCGAACTCGATCTCCAGCTCCTTGCCGGTGACGGTGGTGACCTTGCCCTCGGTGCAGGCGCGCAGGCAGATGCGGGCCTGCTCCTGCGGGTCCAGGCGGCGCATCTTGCGGGCGAAGACGATCAGGCCGTCGTCGGCATAGTCGCGGTCGGCGTAGAACTCGCGGATCACCGGGCGGCCGGAGGCCTGGGCGACCCTGCGCGTCTCGGAGGCCTGCATGCAGTAGAGGAACACGTCGGGGGCCGAGCGGCCCAGCGCGTCGCAGATCTGCTGGGAGAAGGCGGCGTCGCGCGCGGCGGTCATGTAGAGCGCGCCGTGGGGTTTGACGTGCTGCAGGCGGACGCCGTGGCGCCGCCCGAACTCGCGGAGCGCGCCGACCTGGTAGAGGATGTCGTTGACCAGCTCCTCGGGCGAGGCGTCGATGGCGCGGCGGCCGAAGCCCTGCAGGTCGTTGTAGGCGGGGTGGGCGCCGAGGCCGACGCCGTGCTCGGCGCACATCCGGGCCATGCGGTCCATGATCGTGGGATCGCCCGCGTGGAAGCCGCAGGCGACGTTGGCCGAGGAGATGATTTTCATCAGCTCGTCGTCGGGCGCCTCGCCGTAGCTCCAGTGGCCGAAGCCCTCGCCCATGTCGCAGTTGAGATCGACGGCGGTACGGTACATCGACGCTTCCTTTCGGCTCGGGCTGGCGGACCGGCGGGGAGGCGCCTGTCCGGACGACTCGCAGCCTGTGCCTGTCGGAGCCCCCGGGCCAGAACAATTTTATGCAGTTGCAATATCAGAATTTCAGATAGACCCTCGCGGAACTGCGGCCCCTTGCGCCTGTCTGCCGCCCGGCAGGGAGGTCTGCGGGTCGGATATCGAAAAACTCGATGGACTGGCATCGGGTATTCCGAAGAAAACGACCGGACATGTCCTTCAACCTGCGCCATCTGAAATACTTCGTCGCCACCGCCGAGCTCGGCCAGGTCAGCCGGGCGGCGATCGAGCTGTCGGTGTCGCAATCCGCCGTCACCGCGGCGATCAAGGAGCTGGAGGGCGTCGTCGGCGCGGCGCTTTTCCAACGCTCTGCCAGGGGGATGCAGCTGACCCGCTCGGGGCAGCGGTTCCTGTCCTCGGCCTACGAGATCCTGACCAAGGTCGAGGAGGCGATGCAGGTGCGCGAGGGTCCCGAGGTCTCGGGCCGGCTGACCATCGCGGCCACCTACACGGTGATCGGCTACTTCCTGCCGGTGCATCTGGAGCGTCTGGCGCGGGCGCAGCCGGGTCTCGACGTGACCATCCACGAGATGCCGCGCGAGCTGATCGAGGAGGGGCTGCTGGCGGGCCGCGTGGACATCGCGGTGGCGCTGACCTCGAACATCTCGAACCCGGAGCTGGCCTCGCAGACCCTGCTGGGGTCGCAGCGCCGCCTCTGGACCCCCTCGCGCCACCCGCTGCTTGAGCGCGAGTCGGTGGGGCTCGCGGACGTGGCGGAGCACCCCTACGTGATGCTGACGGTGGACGAGGCCGCCCACACGGCGATGCGCTACTGGGCCCCGACGGGCCGGCAGCCGCGGATCGTGCTGCGGACGTCCTCGGTGGAGGCGGTGCGCTCGATGGTGGCGAACGGGCTGGGGGTGACGATCCTGTCGGACATGGTCTACCGGCCGTGGTCGCTGGAGGGGCGGCGGCTGGAGCAGGTGAGCCTGGCCGAGGCGGCGCCGCCGATGGACGTGGGCCTGGTCTGGCGCCGCGGCGTCGAGTTCACCCCGGCGATGAAGGCCTTCCGCGACTACTTCGCCGCCCGCTTCCTCGCCACTTCCGCCGCCATTCCCCCCTGAGCGGCGGCCCGGGACCCTGCCCCGGCGTCGGTTCGCCGCGGCAGGGCATCGCAGGATCAGCGGCTCAGAACGCCAGTTCCTCCTCGGTCAGCGAGATGCGGCGCAGCGCCTCCGACAGGTCCGAGGAACTGCCGCTGTCCTCGGCCACATCGAGACGGCGGTCGGCGCGCGCCAGATCCTGCTCGGCCTTGACCAGCCGGGCGTAGCGGGCGTCGGACTCGTCCAGCCCCGCCTTCGCCTGGTCGATGCGCCGGTTCAGCGACGAGACCCGGTCCCGCGCCGCGGAGACGCGGGGCGCGAGATCGGCGCGCTGCGCGTCGAGCGAGTCGTTGGAGGCGCGGATCGCGTCGTTGGCCTGGCTGGCCGCCTCGTTGCGCTTGCGGCCGTCTTCGAGCCGGTCCGAATACGTGCCGTCCGTGGTGTTGCGAAGCACGTCGAACAGTTGCGCCTCGCGCGGGTCGGTGGAGCCGGAGCAGCCGGCCAGAAGCGCCGAGACGGCCGCCGCGGCGAGCGGTCCGGCAAGCAGGCGCGACCGGCGGCGGAGCCGACGGGCTCGGACCGGATCAGATGTCATTGTCGAGCTCCTGGAGTTCGCGCGAGATGTCGTCGATGTAGGCGAGGTTCGCGCGGCTGACGCCGGAGATCTGGCTGGAGATGTTGTAGGTTTCGATCTCCTCGTTGCGCTCGACGACGCTTTGGCGCGCCTCCTGCGCGTCGGCCTCCAGCCGGGCGATGTCGCGGTCGATGGAGCGTTTCTCGCTGGCGTATTGTTCGGCCGAGATCTGCTTGGCGGCCTGCTGGCTGCGCAGCAGGGCGTAATCGTCGCGCAGCCGCGCCACCGCGGCGCTCATCTTGGTGTTGTAGGCGCGCAGGTCCTCGCGCTCCGCCACGAGGTCGGCGTAGAGCGCGTCCTGGCGGTCCTCGGCCATGATCTGGCGATCGTTGGCCGCCGCGGCCACGCCGCCGGCCACGGCGCCGCCGGCCCCCCCGAGCAACGCGCCCTCCGCGCAGCTCCGGACGCCGCCGCCAAGCAGCAGGCCGATCCCGCAGCCCAGCGCCGCGCCGACGGCGGCCGCCTGCAGGATGATCCGGGCGGAGGCGAACTCGGTGTCATGATCGAGGGCTGCCTCGACCTCGGGCCGGCTGCTGGAGCCGCCGGGACCGCCGGGGCCGGTGGTGGCGCAGCCGGCGTTCAATGCCACGGCGAACGCAGCGGCCGCCATGATCAAACGATTGGATCTCAATACCATTTCACCATCCTCGTGTGGCTATTGCCTAAGGCTTTCGAAATCGCTCCGCCAACGGGCCGAATCCAGGCGGCCGGTCAGGCGGGCCTGGTCGACATGGGCCGCGGCGACGCGGAAGCAGGCGGCGATGATCCGCGGACCCTCGCGATCGAGACGCGCATCCAGGTCGCGCGCCTGCTCGTCGGTGACGTCCGGGCCATAGTCCGTCCGCAGGGTGTCGATCAGGCCGCCGTAGGCTGCGATATGGTCGTCGATGCGGACCTCGATGTCGGCGATGCGACCTTTGGCGAGGCGCACCTGCTCCTCGGCTTCGGGCAGCGCTGCGGCCTCGTCCGGGGTCAGGCGCCCCTGATGCCGGAGGCTGCGGAGCTTCTCGAGGATGGCGGCGATCTGGTCGTGGCGCTGGTGGAAATGGGCCAGCAGGCGCACCTCCTGCTGAGCGACCGAGCAGGCGTAGGCGGTGGAGTAGAGGAGGCTGGCCACCGCGCGGTCCCGCTGGTCGTTGCGCTCGGTCCTGGCCTCGTCGAGGCTGGCCGCGATGGTCGCGAGCGCCCTGCGGCGCGCCACGGGATCGGCGATCTCGGCGGCGCTTTCCAGCGCGGCCAGCGCCTGCGCCTCGCGCTCGCCGGCAACGACCCCGCGGTCGGGCGCCGCCGCCGCGGCCTGGGCGCGGGCGTAATCCTCGGGCGCGACGGAGCCGTCGATGGCCACGGTCGAGAGGACGAGGCGGAAGCCCACATACTTGTCGCGCAGCGGCTCGCCGCTGGTCGGGTCGAGGAAGCGCAGCTCCTGGCGCGCGGCGGCGGTGGCGCGGGACTCCTCGGTGTTGGCGTCGGCGCCGCGCTTGACGTAGCCGCCGACGCGGCCATGAAGGCGGCCCTGGCGCACCAGCCGGAACGGCTCCAGCGTCAACTCGGCGACGTTGCCGAGCATGTCGTGCAGACCCAGCGGGTTGGGCTTGAGCGAGCCGATCGGCTGCACCTTGCCGTTGGCCGAGCGCGGCCCGCCGATCGCCTCGTGCTCGGGCAGCGGCGCGCCCGGTCGGGTAGACGGGCTCGCGGAATTCCGCGGCCGTGACCGCCGCGCCGCCGCGGGCGGCGAACTCCCACTCAGGCTCGGTGGGCAGGCGCGCGATCACAGGCGCGTCGCCGACGGCGGGCGCGGCCGCCCCGGCGTTGCGGTTGAGCCAGACCGAATAGGCCTCGGCCGCGGCCATCGCCTCGAGCCAGGCGACCCCGGCGGCCGCCCGGAAGTCCCCGCGCCGGAAGCGCTCGGTCGGACAGGCGTCCGACGACAACACGGCGAGCTGCGCCTCGGCCACCTCGTATTTGCCGATGTAGAAGCCTCTGGCGCCGAATTCGTCGCGAAACGGGCCTGAGACGTGCTCCCACCGCCGGCCGCGCAGGTGTCCGAAGTCCGGCGTCTCGGCGCCCAGTTCGGTCAGCGTGTCGTCCAGCTCGCTTTCGCCGTGGGGGGTGGTCACCCAGCGGAAGGTCATCGAACCGCCGCAGGGCATCGGCAGCACCAGGTCGTCGGAGGCCGGCGAGGGGTTGTAGTAGGATGCCTTCCACTCCGCCGCCCGGGCGGAGGCCCCGTCGCCCGTCGCGCTCGCGCAGGCGACGAGCAGCGCCGTCGTCAGGAAATGCGCGCCCGCTCTCATGACCGCCTCAGCACTTCGCTGGCGTCGACGGCGACGGCCGCGCGGCTGGCGTAGATCGCCGCGGCCAGCGCCGAGATCGCCAGCAGCGCGGCGGTCGCGGCGATGGAGCGTCCGCCCAGGCGCATCAGCTCGCCCCCGTCGCCCAGCAGGTCGCGGGCGCGCAGATCGACGAAAGCCGAGATCCCGGCGTAGGCGGCGGCGGCCATCGCCGCGCCGGCCAGCACGATGATGCCCGACTGCGCCATGGGGAACAGGAACCGCGACGGGCCGCTGGCGCCGAGCAGCCGGAACATGCTGAGCGTGTCGCGCAGGCGCTCGACATTCGCGCGCAGGCTGGCGGCGAGCGCCAGCCAGAAGCCGGCGCCCGCCACGCCCGCGATGATCGCGAACAGCCAGTCCAGCGCCCGTTCCAGCCGCATCACCAGCTCGATCTCGTCGGTGCGCGCCCGGACCTGGGCGCCCATCTGCTCCAACGCATCGCGCAGCGGCGCCACGTCGTGCAGGCCGCGAGCGTAGAGACGGAAGCTGGCGTAAGCCTCCCGCCCGGCCTGGCGCGCGGGATCCAGCCAGTCGGCGTCGGGCTCGCCGACCCCGTCGAGAAAGCCCTCGACCGCCGCGAGCAGCTCCGGCGGCGCGAAGATCGCGACGCCCCCGGCATGGGCCGCAGGCGCGACGCCGAGAACCGAGAGGTCGACCTCGACCCGCTCGATCTCGCCGCCGCGCTGCCGCTCGACATGGGCGGTCAGCCGGTCGCCCGGGGCCGCCTCCAGCCGGCGCGCCGCCTCCGCCGAGAGCACCACCTCGCGCCGGTCGAAGTCCGGGGCGGGCTGGGCGATGACCGGATCTCCCGGCCCGGTGGGCGTCAGCGCGGGACCGTGGAGCAGGCGACGGGAGCCGGCCGCCTCGACCGCCATCAGCCGCGCCGAGATGGTGCGGGTGCGCGGCGCGAGGAAGCCGGCCCGGGGCATCGCGGCGACGGTCTCGAAGAAGGCCCGGTCGTAGCGGCCGGCGCCGACCGGCAGGATCTCGAGGGTGGACGGACGGCGGGAGAGCTGTTCGGTCATCCGCTCGATCACGCCGTCCTTGAGCGCCAGCAGCGTGAGCATCGGCGCGAGCATCGCCGCCAGCGCCAGCGCGAAGCACAATGTGGCGCGCCGGTTGGCCGCCTGTTCGCGCCAGGCCAGCCAGGCCGCGATGCGCAGGCCGGCGATCACGCCGCCGCCTCGCGGCCGATGACGGACGTCATGCCGTCGTCCGAGCGGTGCACGCGGAAGGACGCGCGCGGGCTGTCGGCCCAGGTCTGCGCATGGGCGTTGTGGCTGGCCAGGACCAGCGCGGTGGACCGACCCCGCGTCGCCGCCATCAGCAGGCGGGCGACCTCCCC
>CAXGVP010000131.1:0-8134 GCA_964013055.1 uncultured Albimonas sp. | reverse complement strand
CGCCCCGACGGCGCCGGCCGGGGCGGCTTGCCCCTGCCTCGGCGGCGGGGTATCGGGAGCCTGTCGGGGCGTAGCGCAGCCTGGTAGCGCGCCGGTTTTGGGTACCGGAGGCCGCGAGTTCGAATCTCGCCGCCCCGACCACCAGGACCTGCCCTCGGACCGCCCGCCCGTCGGATCGCCCGCCGGATCGCCGATCCGGCCGCCAGGCCTGCCGCGCGGCCCTGCGCCCGTCGCGAGCCGCGGGCAGGGGGCTCGCCCCCCGGCGCCGCCCCGTGCATGATGCCTCTCGACCGAGAGAGGCGCGCATGGACCATCCCTACCCCGAGGACCCCTGGCTCGAGCGCTTCACCGGCGTCGCCGCCCTGCGCGCCGCCCTGGCGCTGGGCTGGCTGGACCGTCTCGCCGCCGGCCCGGCCGAGGCCTCCGCTCTGGCCGCAGAGGGCCCGGCGGCGGCGGAGCTGCTCGACATCCTCGCGGCCGAGGGCGTGGTTGTCCGCCAGGGCGGAGCCGTGGCCCTCGCCCCCCGTTTCGCGCAGGTCCATGCCGCGCGCGGGCGGGCGTTGCGGGCGCGGCTCGACTTCCTCGCCCGCGCCGCCGCCGACCTGATCGCGGACCCCGGGGCGGTCTTCGCCGACCTGCCGCGGCACATGGCGCGTTCGCAGACCTTCCGCCTCTACCGCTACGACCTCGCCCAGACCGACGACGCGGCGGGGCGCGAGGCCGCCCGCCCCTGGGTCGAGCATGTCTGCGCCCTGACCGAGGCCGAGGCCCCGCGCCTGGTCCCCGCCCTGCCGCTGCCCGAGCGCGGCCGCCTGCTGGAGATCGGCGGCAACGCGGGCGAGATGGCGCTGGCGATCCTCGCCGCCCGCCCGGAGCTGACCGCCGCCGTCCTCGACCTGCCCGCCGTCTGCGCCCTGGGCGTCGAGCGCTGCGCCGGGCGTCCGGGGGCGGAGCGGCTGCGCTTCCTCGCCGGCGACGCCCGGCGCGACGCCTGGCCGGCGCCCGCGGACGCGGTCCTGTTCAAGTCCGTCCTGCACGACTGGCCCCCCGAGGAGGCCGAGGCGATGCTGGCCCGCGCCCGCGCCGCCGCCGCCCCCGGCGCGCCGGTGATCGTGACCGAGCGCGGGCCGATCGAGACCGCCGCCCCGGCCCCCTTCCACCTGGCCGCCGAACTGGTCTTCGCCCCCTTCTTCCGCCCGCCCGAGGCCTATGTCGCGATGATGACCCGCGTGGGCCTGGTCGCGCAGGCCCCGCGGCGCGCGCACCCCGCGCTGCCGTTCTTCGTGGTGACGGGCCGGGCGCCGTGAGCGGGCCGGTGATCGCGCTCTGCGGGCCGCCCGGCGCCGGCAAGTCGACGCTGGCCGCGGCGCTGGCCGCCAGCCTTCCGGGCGCCGCGCGCCTCGACTGGGACGACCACGAGACCTTCACCCACCAGCCCCCCGAGGCGGTGGAGGCCTGGCTCGCCCGCGGCGCCGATCCGGCCGAGATCGCGGTCCCCGGCCTCGCCGGGGCGATCCGCGCCGCCGCCGCGCGCGGCCCGGTGCTGCTGGAGACGCCCTTCGGCCGCGCCCATCCCCAGACCGGCGCCCTGATCGACCGGATGATCTGGATCGAGACGCCCGCGGATCTGGCGCTGGCGCGCAAGCTCTCGGCGCTGGCCGCGCAGCCGGGGATGCCGGCGGCCTGGCTGCGCGGCTGGCTGGAGGCCTATCCGCGGATCGTGCGCCCGGCGCTCGCGATTCAGGCGCGCCGGGTGCGTCCGCTGGCCGATCTGGAGGTGAACGGCGATTCGCCGACCGCCGTTCAGGTCCGGGCGGTTCAGGCGGGGTTCACATCCGGCGGTTGAGCCGCGCCGGATCGCTCCGCTCTTCCACCGTTTCCAACCCGCTTCCAACGAATTCCAAATTACAAGGCCGTCCACGTTGAAAAGAGGCCGAATTTTGTCTTGCCCTCGCGGAAGCGGGCCGTGACTATGGCGCTCCCACCGCTCCTGGTCGCAGGGGGCGGGGGGCGTAAAACGTTGATCGCACATGAATTCGGCATGAATTCAGTGCGGCGCGTTCAGGGGGGAGGCCCAGCCGATGTCGTCGCCGTTCAAGCCGCAGGAAGTCGGTTCGCTTCCCCGTCTGCCGATCAACCGGGGGGTGAGGGCGCGGCTTCGGCGACGGGACCCAAAGCGCCTGCGACGACTGGAGGAAGCCGCCCGCCGGCTGACCCTCGATCCGCTCGAGCCGCGGATCCTGCTCAACGCAGACGTGTTGGCGCTGGACGTCGGCGCGCTGTTCCCGGACCGGCGCGAGGCGGACCTGCTGATCCGCATGCACGAGGAAGCGCAGGGCGAGGGCGATGCGGCCGCCGTCGTCCAGCGCGTCGAGGTGCTGGATCGCGACGGCGGGGCGCTGCTGGCCTTCGGCGACCTGTCGGAGATCTCGTCGGTGTCCATCCTGGGCGGGGAGGGGGACGAGTCCGTCTTCATCGACGCGCTGTCCTTCGGCGACGCGGGCGTGCCGGAACTGTCGTTCGACGGCGGCGCCGGCTCGGACCTGCTGGGCTTCGCCTCGGCCGTCGACATGCTGTGGACCATCGACGAGCTCAACGGCGGCTCCGCCGACGGCGGCCGGTTCCGCTTCGCCGGGGTCGAGCGGCTGGAGGGCGCGGCCGGCAACCAGGACGAGTTCGTGCTGGTCGACGCGGCCACGATCTCCGGCGGGATCGAGGGCGGCGACGGCGGCTTCGACACGCTGGTCTTCGACGGCGAGATCGGGGCCCTGCGCTACGACGTCGACGGGCCGCAGTCGGGCACGATCTGGCGCGGCGCCAACGCGCTCGCCTTCTCCGGCTTCGAGCCGATCGTCATCACCGACACGGTCGCCGACGTCGAAGTCTATCTCAGCAACGATCCGGACATCGACGCCACGCTCAGCTGGGACGGGTCCGAGTTCACGCTCGATGGCTCGACCTTCGAGATGATGACCTTCGACGTCACCGACTCGATCACCATCCGCGGCGGGCCGGGCTTCGATTCCCTGGAGATCCTGAGCTTCAATCCCGACTACACCGGATCGCTGCTGGTGGAGGCGGAGTCGATCCTGGTCGACGCGGCCGCGAACCTGGGCGCCAACGGCGCGATGAGCTTCGTGACGCTGAGCGCGTCGCAGGCCGACACGGCCACGTTGGGCTCGGTGTTCGGGATCTCCGTCTCGTCCTCGGCCACGGCCTCGGTGGTGGTGCTGGGCGACATCCATGCCTCGGGCGCCGTGACGCTGAGCGCGAATGCGGAGTCGACTGCGGGCATGGGCCTGTCGCTGTCGCCGTCGCAGACCCTGTCCTCGACCACCTCGGCCACGGTGCAGGTGGGCGCCGGCTCGACGATCCGCGCGGGCTCGCTGAGCCTGACGGCGACGACCTCCAACACGCTGACCGGCACGGCGGAGCTGAGCGTCGGCGGGATCACCGGCGAGGTGGTCGCCGAGACGCGGGCCGAGGTGCTGGGCGGCGCCACGCTGGAGGTGTCGGGCGACGTCTCGGTGATCGCGTCGAACACGACCGAGGCGCTGGTGACGGTGACGGCGGGCGTGCTGTCGGACGTCACTGGCTTCGACGTGCTCTTCGCCGACATCGACATGGACCGGCGCACGGTGGCGCGGGTCGGCGACGGCTCGGCCGAGGTGGTGGTCGGCGGGCCGGGCGCGAGCCTGGGCGGCGCGCTGACGATCTCGGCCGCCAACAGCGGCTCGCTGACCGCCGACGTGGTCTCGAACTTCGTGGGCGTCAGCACGGTGACGGTCGTCGACGACGCCGCCGTCGCGCGGCTGGTTCGGGCCGACGTGGACATGGGCGCGGTCGCCCTGATCGCGAGCAACGCGACCGAGTTCGCCACCACCTCCAAGATCGCCTCCAACGACCTCGTGGGGGAGACGCGCGCCCGGATTCTCAATTCCGACGTGGTCTCGGGCGCCGGCGTCAGCGCGACGGCGACGGATTCCGCGACCTTCACC
The DNA here is from genome assembly GCA_964013055.1 of uncultured Albimonas sp. Classification (GTDB taxonomy): domain Bacteria; phylum Pseudomonadota; class Alphaproteobacteria; order Rhodobacterales; family Rhodobacteraceae; genus Albimonas. The sequence goes on along the minus strand of CAXGVP010000131.1, from coordinate 4,136 downwards.
GCCACCTCCGCCGGGCTCGAGGAAGACGTCGACACCATCCTCGACACGGTGTTCGAGGCGGTGGTCGGCTTCCCCGACATCACCTTCGAGGTCGCCGCCGCCGTCAACGAGATCGCGCGCGACGTCGAGGCTTCGATCTCCAGCTCCGAGGTCGAGGCGCAGGACGGCGACGTCCTGGTCGACGCGACCAACGACATGACCCTGGTCGCCGTGACCGAGGTGCTGGCGATCTCCAACAACTCGGACCTCGACCTGACCGCGCCCAACATCGGGCTGGCCTTCGGGGGCGTGCTCGCCTCGAACGAGATGCGCGGCGACGTGGTGGCGTTCATCGCGGCCTCGGGCGTGCGGGCGATGGGGACCGGCGGCGACGTGCGGGTGCGCGCGACCAACACCCAGCTGATCGCGGCGCGCACCGAGGCGACGCAGAAGGCGATCGGCGGCTCCAACGTGGCGGGCGGCATCGCGGTGGCGGTGAACGTGCTGGGTCGCGACGTGACCAGCATCGCCGGGCAGGCGGTGGACGTCTTCTTCGGGACCGACCTGGGCCTGTCAGGCGCGCCGAACGCGACCGAGGCCTATATCGACGGCTCCGAGGTCTGGGCGGACGGCGACCTGGAGGTCTCGGCGACCTCCTCGATGCTGATCGACGCGGTGACCTCGAACGCGGCCGAGTCCAGCGCCGGCGGGACCGACGGCGACTACCTCTATGGCGCGCAGGGCATGGGGGCGAGCGCGGTGATCGCGTTCAACGTGCTCGAGGCGCAGACCGCGGCCTACATCGAGGACGCGCGCACCGCCGCGGTCGACCTGGGCGACGACGGGAGCACCCCGGTCCGCGCCGGCGGCGACCTGGGCGTGACGGCCACCGACCTGTCGCAGATCCTGTCCGAGGTGACGCTGGTCACCAGTTCGGCCACCTCGTCGGACGGCGGGCTGACGCAGATCAACGAGACGCTGGGCCTGTTCCTGCCCTCGGACTTCGTGGTGAAGGGCGCGGGCGAGGCGGATTCCATCGGCGACGGCGGGACCGCGGACGTGACCTCGGTCACGCTCGAATACGGCGACCGGGTGCGGCTGACGCGCGGCTACCTGCCCGCCGGCGGCGGCGCGGGGACCGAGGGGCTGATCTACAGGTTCATGGGGGACTCGGCGACCGGGGTGAACCTGGACGAGACCGACTTCACCAATCTCGACCTCTGGCAGGAGGTTCCGGAAACCTCCACGATTCCGACCGGCTACAACCTGACCTCGTCGGATTCCGTGGCGCTAGGCGCCACGCTGTCGCGCAACCTGCTCGACGTCGAGACCGAGGCGCGGGTGCTGCGCACGGACCTGGTGGCGGAGGGCGACATCGCCGTCGCCGCGGCCCAGGGCGCGCGGATCGCGGCGATCCTCGACACCTCGGTCGAATCCTCGGGCGGCAGCGTCTGGGGCACGGGCGAGTCGGTGGCGGCGAACGGCATCCTCGCCTTCAACTCGGTGCAGAACGCGGCGACCGCGCGGGTCGAGGACGGGTCCGCGACCGCGGGCGGCGACGTCTCGGTCGGCGCGACCAACTCCGGCGTGCTGGACGCCGAGGTCCACAACGCGACCACCTCCGGCGCGGACGCCTACGGCATCGTCGTGGCCTTCAACACCGTGGGCTACAAGCCGGGCGACATCGTCACCCAGGCGCTGGACGCCTATTACAAGACCGACTTCGCCTCCGAGGATCCCTCGGACGTGACGGCGAAGGTCTCGGGCTTCGCGATCCACGCCGACGGCGACGTCTCGGTGACCGCGGACAACGCGGCGACCATCGACGCCAGCATCGACACCTCCGCCAAGGCCAACGCCTCGGCCTTCTGGGGCGCCTCGGGGTTCGCGGCGACCGGGGTGATGGCCTCGAACCGGATCTCGGCCTCCGCGCTCGCCGTGGTCGAGGAGAGCGACGGGGCCGCGCGCGGCGTGATCGGCAGGCGGACCGAGGACGTGCCGGACGCGGATTTCCTCGACGCGGTGACGATCTCGGCCACCGACCAGGTGCTGCTGAAGACGCGCACCGACCTCGACACCCAGGTCAAGAAGACCAACGACCTGGGCGCCGGCCTGATCAACGAGCTCGCGCAGAGCCTGCTCGACACCTACGAATACACCGACGAATCCGGCCTCCAGACCCTGCAGTTCGGCGACCGCGTCTGGGTCGGCTCGGACGTGCCGGGGGAGGAGAACACCGGCCAGATGTACCGGTGGATGGGCCCCGACGGGACCGCGCTGGACCTGGGCGCGCTGCCGGCCGACAAGGCCTACGACGACGCCGACTGGTGGAAGGCGGTGGACGCCACCAACATCGTGCCCGGGGTCATCGCCTCGTCGCTGATGAAGAAGCTGGAGCTTTCGGCCGGCGACTCCGAGGCGCTGACCGGCCTCGTCACCCGCAACGAGGCCCGCGGCGGCGCCGAGACCCGGGTCGAGAACGTCGACACCGACGCCACCGGCCCGATCGCCGTCGAGGCGACCGAGCGCGCCACGCTCTCGGCCATCGAGACCTCGTCCATCGCCGCGGTGAAGGCCACCGGCGGCATCCTGGCGATGAACGAGCTGAATTCGTCGGCCGAGGTGAAGATCCTCGACAGCGCGCTCGACACCACCGCGGGGACCGATGCGGACATCTCGATCGCGGCGCTGAACCTGGCCGCGCTCGACGCCAAGTTGCTGACCACGATGGAGGCGAAGTCCGAGGGCGCGGCGGCGACCATCGCGCTGAACGCGGTCGGCTTCGACAGTTCGGTCCTCTACTTCCAGGTCTTCGACGCGCTGCTCGGGTCGGACTACCTGCTGGAGAAGACGCCCGCCTCCGCCTCGGTCGAGGTGATCAACTCCGACCTGCTGGCCAGCGGCGACGTCTCGGCCACCGCCGACAGCCGCGAGGTGCTGTTCACGTTCGACAGTTCCGAGGTCGAGGAGATCGCCCAGGCGCTGGACGACGCCGGGACCCAGGACGGCGACAGCGACGACGAGGACGCAGACGCGGCCCTGCTCGCCGCGCTGGGCGCGCGTTTCGCGACCGAGGGCATCGCGTTCGACGAGGGCGGCCTGACGGTCGAGACCGTCGAGACCGGGGCCTTCTGGTACGTCACCGACGCCGAGGGCCGGGCCTGGCAGCTGAAGCGCGACTTCGGCGACCTTGCGGGCGACGCCTCGGACGACGTGATCGAGGTGGCGCTGGTCAACATCGTCAACGCCCGCGTCGGCAACGAGGTCGCCCAGGAGGTGACCAACAACAAGGTCATCGTCGACCGCGTGCTCGCCCAGCAGAAGCTGGAGAAGTCGAAGGACACCGACAAGAAGCTCAAGTACGGCGCGAATGGCCAGGCCTCGGGCGGGGCGCTGGCGACGAACCGGATCAATTCCGCGACCTCGGTCACGATCACCTCGACCGCGCATGACCACGAGTCCACGCAGACGCTGGGCGCGCTCCACGAAGGCGACCGGGTGCTGCATGGCGGGCAGGTCTACGAATACGTCGGCGACGACCTCGCCCCGATCGACGCCTTCGACTACACCTCCCGCACCCGCCTGATCGAGGTCGACGGGCCGATCACCGTGCGCCTGCACGAGGACGCGGGCGGGTTCTCCGAGGGCGACATCCTGCGCTACGACGGCGCCGGCATCGCAGCGCTGCCGACCGTGGCCAGCGACGCGAGCCCCGCCAGCCTCGCCACCGACACGATCATCGAGGTCGCGGCCGACGCCGGCGACTTCGCCGCCGGCGAGCTGCTGCGCTACGTCGGCGACCCGGTGGCCTCGCCGGACATCGCGGCGCTGCTGGTCTCCACCCCCGAGGATTTCGAGACCTACGACGGCGAAGACCTGATCGACCTGGTCGCCGACAACGCCGGCGACTGGACGCTGATCAACGCGCCGATCACGGTGGATCTCTCGAACGCGACGCAGAACTATGCCGGCAACGCCGACTGGCGCGCGGCCTCGACCTTCGGCGGCGGCACGGTCGACGCCGGCGGGGCGGTGAGCTTCGAGGCGGTCGACAGCGCCAACATCGTGGCCGAGGTCTCGGTCGACATCTCCTCCTCGGTCTCCAACAACGTCGACGGGCTGGTGGCGGTGGCCGTCGACCTGCTGACGGTGGATTA
>CAXGVP010000130.1:0-8173 GCA_964013055.1 uncultured Albimonas sp. | reverse complement strand
GGTGCGTCTCGCGACGGTCGCGGCCCTGCCGCGCACCGAGACCGGCAAGCTCCAGCGCCGCGTGCTGGCGGCCGAGCTGGAGGCGCAGGACGCCGAGACCGCCCCCACCGCCGAGCTGCACGAGCCCTATCCGGTCGTGGAGGCGACGCTGTCGCGCGCCGGCGCGATCTTCCTCGAGCGCCTCGCCGAGCTGCTGGGGTCCGAGGCGCAGCCCTCCCGCCGGTACGTGGATCTGGGCGGGGACAGCCTCAACCACCTGCAGGTGACGCTGCTGCTCGACCAGGCGCTGGGCGCCGCCCCGGAGGCCTGGGAGGAGATGCGCTTCCAGGATCTCGCCGCCCGCATCCCGGACGGGGAGACCGGGACCGACGTCGGTCTCGACCTCGCGCTCGCCGCGCTGCAGCCGCCCAGCACCCCGGCGCCGCCGCTGCCGAAGGGCGAGCGCAACCAGAACCCGCCCGGGATCGGCTTCTGGCGGCTGGTGCGCGAGGATTTCCGCTGCAACGGCTCGGACCTGTCGCACCAGGGCTTCTGGATGCTGTTCATCCACCGCTTCGGCAACTGGCGCATGGACGTGCGTCCCAAGCTGCTGCGGATGCCGCTGAGCGTGTTCTACAAGGTGCTCAACAAGCTCGGGCAGATGCTGTTCGGGATCAAGCTGGACTACACGGTGAAGGTCGGCCGCCGGGTGCGGCTGGAGCATTTCGGGGGCATGATCCTCGGCGGGCGGTCGATCGGCGACGACGTGGTGCTGCGGCAGAACACGACGCTGGGCATCCGCACCTCGGCGGACCTGAACGCCAAGCCGATGCTCGGCAACCGCATCGACGTGGGCGCCGGCGCGGTGATCGTGGGGCATGTGACCATCGGGGACGACGTGGTGATCGGCGCCAACGCGGTGGTGACCCGCGACGTCCCCGCCGGCCATATCGCCGCCGGCGTCCCGGCCCGGATCCGGCCGCGCAGGCCGGTGCGGCGGGGCTAGCGCCCCTCCGCCGCCACCGTGTCCAGCAGGCCCGCCACCGAGGCCTCCAGCAGGTCCAGCACGTGGTCGAAGCCCTGCGGGCCGCCGTAGTAGGGGTCGGGCACCTCCCGCGCGGGCAGGTCGGCGTGGGAGAGCATCAGGCTGACCGTCGCGCGGGCGTCGGCCGGGCGGGCGCGTTCCAGGGCGGCGAGGTTGTCCTCGTCCATCGCCAGGATGTGGTCGAAGGCGGCGAAGTCGCCGCGTCTCACCTGCCGCGCGCAGCGCCGACAGGTCGTAGCCCCGCCGCAGCGCCGCCTCGCGCATCCGCGGGTCGGGGGGATCGCCCGCGTGCCAGCCGCCGGTTCCGGCGCTGTCGATCTCGACGTCGAGGCCGCGCGCCGCGGCCATGGCGCGGGCCACGCCCTCGGCGGCGGGCGAGCGGCAGATGTTGCCGAGGCAGACGAAGAGCAGGCGGGTCATGGGGCCTCCTGGGATCGGGGGGCGGGGTTTTGCTCCCCCGCCGCGTCGTGGCACTGTCCCAGCCCGTGAGCTGAAGGAAAAGGGGAGGCGGCGCATGACCCCGCGCATCGTGATCCTGACGGGGGCCGGCATCTCGGCCGAGAGCGGCATGGGCACCTTCCGCGACGCGGGCGGCCTGTGGACCCAGGTGCGGCTCGAGGACGTGGCCACGCCCGAGGCCTTCGCCCGCGACCCGGTCATGGTGCTCGACTTCTACGACATGCGCAGGGAGCGGGCCGAGGCGGCCTCGCCCAACGCCGCCCACTCCGCGCTGGCCCGGCTTCAGGCCGCGCGGCCGGGGGAGGTGCTGATCATCACCCAGAACGTCGACGGCCTGCACGAGAAGGCGGCCGAGGCCGAGGGCGCCGACCCCGCCGGCCTGATCCACATGCACGGAGAGTTCGCCAACGGCCTCTGCGCCGGCTGCGGCCACCGCTGGCGCTGGCCCGGCGGCAGGATGACGGTCGAGAGCGTCTGCCCCGCCTGCGGGGCGCGCCGGGTGCGCCCGGACGTGGTCTGGTTCGGGGAGATGCCCTACCGGATGGACGAGTGCTTCGCGGCGCTCGCGGCCTGCGGGACGTTCGTGTCGATCGGCACCTCGGGCGCCGTCTACCCCGCCGCCGGCTTCGTGGCCGAGGCCCGCGCCAACGGCGCCCGGACGCTGGAGCTGAACCTCGAGCCCTCCGAGGGCGCCGGGTATTTCCACGAGGCCCGCAAGGGCCTCGCCTCCGAGATCGTGCCGGCCTGGGTGGACGAGGTGCTGGCGGGCTGAACCCCGCCTCAGGGGGCCTCAGGGGGCCTCAGGGGGCCTCAGGGGGCCGCAGGCGGCCCCGAGGCGCGCGGGCGGCGGGGTCGGGCTGCGGAGGCGGCCGCGGCGGGCCCTGCCGTCTCCCCGCGGCTCGGGAGGCGGGCCTGTCGGGGCGGCGAGGGCCGGAGGCGCGCCTCCGGCCCCGGCCCGGGTCAGTCGGCGGTCTTCATGCCGCCGGAGTGCGTCTGACCATGGTTCATGCCGCCCATGTCCTGGCGATCGTTGTCGACCGGGATCTCGACGTCCAGCGTGTCGCCGTCGTCGAAGACCAGGGTGGCGGCCACCGTGTCGCCGGGCGCGAGGGGGGCGGTCAGGCCCATCATCATCACATGGTCGCCGCCGCGCTGCAGGCGATGCTCGCCATGGGCGGGGACCTCGATGGCCTCGACCGGACGCATCTTGGCGATGCCGTCCTCCATGACGTGGGTGTGCAGCTCGACCGCCGCGGCGACGTCCGAGCGGACCTCGACCAGCTTCGCCGGCGCGTCGCCGTGGTTGACCAGCACCATGAAGGCGCCCCCGACCTTGGGGTTGGAGGAGCGGGCGTAGGCGTCGCGCACCTCGACGTCGGCGGCCAGCGCCGCGGAGGTCAGGACAGGCAGGGCGACGAGCGCGGCGAGGGCCGCGGCGGGAAGGGTGCGGAACATATCCGTCTCCTGGGCTTGGATCTGAGGGGATCAGGGCTCAGGAGGCGTCTGGCGGGTCCCGCGCGCAGGCCAGCGGCGAGGCGTGGCCGGCGGGGGCGGGGGCCTCGGGCAGGGGCTCGGCCTGCTCGGGCTCGGCCTCGCGGCCGGGGGCCCGGGCGCCGGGCTCGGGCAGGGCGATGGGGGCGATGCAGCAGTCGAGGCAGCCGAGGTGGGAGGCGCTCTCCTCCCCCGGCGCGTCGGCCAGCGGCGCCCCGTCGGGGCCGAGCTCGACCGTGCCGCCGGAGCACAGGTGGACGGTGAAGCCCTGGCCCTGGCCGGCCTCGACGAAGGGCGCGGCCCGCAGGGCGACGCCCTGCAGGATCAGCAGAGAGGCCAGAAGGCCGATCAGCGCGCCCCGGATCATGGGACGCTGTCTATATGGGTTGCCGGACGGTCCCAAGGGCTTTCGCGCCGCAGGCGGCCAGGGAAGCGCCGCGACAAGCGCCCCGCCCGGGGCCGCCGTCCCGCCCGCGGCGCAGGGCCGGCGTTGCGCCTGGGGCGCACGACCAGCGTCCCGCCTGGGGCGCACGACCAGCGTCGCGCCTGGGGCGCGCAACGGGCGTCGCGCCTGGGGCGCGCAATTGGCGTCGCGCCCTGCGGAGGAGGACCCGCCCGGTCAGCGGGAAAGGCGGCTGAACGCAGAAAGGCCGGCGCCCGGGATCGGGGCCGGCCTGTTCGGGGGCGTCGCGACGCGCATCTGCCCGGCGGAGCGCCGGGCGAGACGGATCAGGCCGCGGTCTGCGCCTTCTCGATGTCGCGCTTGACCTTGAGGGCCTTGGGCGACAGCTCGGTGTCGCGGGCCTTGGCCAGGTAGGCGTCGAGGCCGCCGCGGTGATCGACCGTGCGCATCGCCGAGGCCGAGATCCGGAACCGGAACGACCGGCCGAGCGTCTCGCTCTGCAGGGTCACCTGGTTCAGGTTCGGCAGGAAGCGCCGGTTGGTCTTGATGTTGGAGTGGCTCACGTTGTGGCCGGTCAGCACGCCCTTGCCGGACAGCTCGCAGCGACGGGACATCGGTTTCCGTCCTTGTTTCAAGTGCACGCAGGGGCGCGCGGACCTGTTCCGCGCCGCGCCCGAATTCGAGGTGCGGTCCATATCGGGTCGCGGGCGGGGCGTCAACCGGGCCCGGACGAATGCCGGCCGCCCGCGCGCCGTCGCGCTGAGGCGTGACGCCCGGATCACGCCCCGGAGAAACCGTTCATCAACCGGCGCACGTCACTTGTTCGGCAACGCTTTTCCCGCCAAGGCAGGAGGCGATTTCCCGTCCGCGCCCCGGCTTGCGGACCCTGGCGCAAGGCTTGGACCCGCGTATGCCGAAGCTCGGACGCTTCCACGACAACGCCCTCGATTCGATTGACTGGGGCACGCGCGTGCGGACCGACGAGGTGAAGGTCTATTTCGCCGGGAAGGGCGAGCGCTTCGCGGGCGAGACCTCGGAGGGCTGGTCGAAATACGAGACCTCCCGCGCCCTGGCCGCGCTGGAGCTCTACGACAACGTCACCGAGCTGACCTTCAGGCAGGTCGATCGTCCCGGCCGGGCCGACTTCAAGCTGGTGATCAACGACTTCGGGAACCGCAAGCACCTGGGCTTCTTCTTCCCCCCGAAGGAGACCCACGCGGGCGTGGGCGTGTTCAACTCCGGCGGCGCCGGCTGGAACCCGGAGCGGGGCGCGCGCAGCGGGCTCGAGGCCGGGGGCCTCGCGTTCGAGACCCTGGTGCACGAGTTCGGCCACGGCCTGGGCCTGGCGCATCCCCACGACCGGGGCGGGCGCTCGGAGCTGATGAAGGGCGTGCGCAAGCCCTTCGACGACTACGGCCGGGCCGGGCTGAACAAGGCCGTCTTCACCACGATGAGCTACAACCAGGGCGGCCCGCGGGGCGACGGCGGCGTCGGCGACACGCCGTTCTGGGGCACGCAGGCGGGGCCGGCGGCGCTGGACGTGACCGTGCTGCAGGCGAAATACGGGGCCAACACCGACTTCGCGGACGGCGACGACGTCTATGTCCTGCCCACCGGCGACCGGCGCGGGACCTTCTTCAGCACGATCTGGGACGCCGGCGGCCTGGACGAGATCCGCCATCGCGGCGAGCTGGGCGCGATCATCGACCTGCGGCCGGCGGCCGATCACGGGAACACCGCGGGGGGCTTCGTCTCGTCGGCGCGGCAGACGCCGGGCGGCTTCACCATCGCCGCCGGGGTCGAGATCGAGAACGCCCGGGGCGGCGGCGGGCGCGACACGATCATCGGCAACGCCGCCGACAACCGCCTGCGCGGCGGCGACGGGGCGGATGCGCTGGACGGCGATTCGGGGCGCGACCTGCTGCGGGGCGGCAGCGGCGCCGACACGCTCTACGGCGGGCGCGGGGCTGACCGGCTGGACGGCGGCGCGGGGCGCGACTCGGTGCAGGCGGGCGAGGGGCGGGACCGGGTGCAGGGCCGCGGCGGCGACGACGACCTCGACGGCGGCGCCGGCGACGACGACCTGCGCGGGGGCGCCGGCGACGACCTGGTCTGGGGCGGCGACGGCGACGACAGGCTCTCGGGCGGGGCCGGCGACGACGGCCTGATGGGCGACCGGGGCCGCGATTCGCTCTTCGGCGGCGAGGGCGAGGACCTGCTGTGGGGCGGCGACGGCGCCGACGTGATCGACGGCGGCGCCGGCAAGGACCGCCTGGGCGGCGAGGCCGGCGCCGACCGCTTCGTCTTCGACGCCGCGCCCGAGGCCGACCGGATCCTCGACTTCGAGGCCGGGCGCGACGTGATCGACGTCTCCGGCGCGGGCTACCGCGCCGGGCAGGTCACGCTGGTCGATCTTGGCGAGGACCGCTGGCGGGTGCGATTCGACGACGGCGCGATCCTGGTGGTCTTCGCCGACGACGGCGCCCCGACGCTGGACGATTTCCTCTTCGCCTGAGCGGCCCGCAGGGCGTTCCCCCCCTTGGAGGGCCGGACGCGCGGCGCGGGCGGCGCGGCGGCGGAGGCCACCGAGGCGCGCCCGGGGCGCGCAGGACGGCCGCCGCGACGGCGCGGGGCCCGCGCGCGGGCCCCGCGGGTCGCCTCAGTCCTCCTCGCCCAGCCCGAAGGCCGCGAGCGCGCGGGCGGCGGCGAGCTGCGGGGGCGTGTCGCCGTCGGCCACCTTCCGCTCCAGCCGGGGCCAGAGCTCGGAGACCGCGGGGTGGCGGCGGAAGCGGCGCAGCAGCGCCTCCTCGACCTCGGCGCGGAACCAGGCGACGGCCTGCTCGCGCCGGCGGGTCTCCAGCACGCCGGTCTCGCGCCGCCATTCGGCCAGCGCCGCGATCTCGGTCCAGGCGGCGTCCAGGCCCGCGTGGCTGACCGCCGAGACGGCGGCGGCCTTGGGGAAGCCGTTGGGGTCCTGCGGCCGCCCGCGCAGCAGGCGCAGGGCCGAGGCGTAGTCGGCGCGGGTGCGCTCGGCCGTGGCCTTCAGGTCGCCGTCGGCCTTGTTCACCAGGATCATGTCGCAGATCTCCATGATCCCGCGCTTGACCCCCTGCAGCTCGTCGCCCCCCGCCGGCGCCATCAGCAGCAGGAAGATGTCGGTCATCTCGGCGACCATGGTCTCGGACTGGCCCACGCCCACCGTCTCGACCATCACCAGGTCGAAGCCCGCGGCCTCGCACAGCAGGATCGCCTCGCGCGTGCGGCGGGCGACGCCGCCGAGCGCGGCGCCCGACGGCGAGGGGCGGATGAAGGCGTTGGGGTGGCGCGACAGCTGCTCCATCCGGGTCTTGTCGCCCAGGATCGAGCCGCCGGTGCGCGCCGAGGACGGGTCCACGGCCAGCACCGCGAGCTTGTGCCCTTCCTCGGCCAGCTTCAGGCCGAAGGCTTCGATGAAGGTCGACTTGCCCACCCCCGGCGTGCCCGAGAGGCCCAGCCGCAGGGTCCGGCGGGGCAGGGCGTGGAGGCGGCGCACCAGGGCGGCGGCGGCGCGGCGGTGGTCGGAGCGGGTCGATTCGATCAGCGTCACGCCGCGGGCCAGCGCCCGGCGGTCGCCGGCGGCCAGCCGCTCGGCCAGTTCGTCGGCGACGGCTTCGGCCCTGGGATCGGGCTTCGCCTCGTCCAGCGGGTCGGTCAGGGATCGGTCGGCAAGGGGGGCGGCTTCGGGGGAGGTCACGCGGCGGAGGCTCCTCGCGTCATTGTGACGAAAACGGCGCCGGCGCGCCTAGCTTCCGCCCGTGTCTAGCGCATGGATGGGGAGCGTCGGAAGCCCTCCGGCCAAGGCCGGGCCCCGCCGGTCGCCCGCCCCCGCCGGACGCGCCCCAGGGACGCGCAGCCGGGCGGAGACGACCGGGGGCCGCAACAGGCCCGGAAAACAGGCCCGGAAAACAGGCCCTGTGCACAGGGATGACGAGGAGACCACAGATGACGCGCGAACCTGCGCCCCCCGATGTCGCCCCCCCGGCTGCGCCGCGTCCGCGCGCACGCCGGCTGCCGATCCGCTCCCGCGCCGGGGGCATGGCGGCGACGGCCATGGGCCTGTCGCTGCTGGCCGCGGTGGGCATGCCGCTTGCCGATCGCTACGACCCCGCCGGCTCCGCCGTCGCGGCGGTGGCCGAGACCGTGGCCGACGCCGGCCGCTTCGAGGTCTGGTTCGGCGGCCTGCCCATCGGCTCGCTCGACTTCGCCCTGTCGGTGGACGAGGCGCGCTATTCCGCCCAGGCCCAGGCGCAGCCGACCCGGACCATCGACACCCTGTTCGGCGCTCGCCTCGCGGCGCAGGGCGAGGGGGAGACCGACGCCGAGCTGCCCCGCCCGACGCGGTTCGAGCTCGCCACCCGCTTCGGCGGCGACCGGCAGAACGTGACGGTGACCTACTCGCCCCCCGGCCGCCCGCAGGCGGTGCAGGCGACGCCCGAGTGGAAGCCGCGGGAGTGGGAGATCGACCCGACCGCGCAGGTGGGCGCCACCGACCCGATCGGCGCCGCCGCCCTGTTCCTGACCCCCACGCCCCCCGACGCCCTGTGCAACGGCGCGGTCGAGGTCTTCGACGGCCGCCGCCGCTCGCGCATCGAGCTCGACGCGCCCAGCGCGCGGGAGAACGGCTGGCGCTGCGAGGGCCGCTGGATGCGCGTCGCAGGCTTCCGCCCGCGCGACCTCGACAAGGAGCCGGTGCCGGTGGCGGTGGACTTCGCGGCCTCCCCCGACGGGATCGCGCGGGTGATGCGGCCCGAGGCGCG
>CAXGVP010000129.1:0-8310 GCA_964013055.1 uncultured Albimonas sp. | reverse complement strand
AAGCCTGAATGTGATTTAGCGAACATCTTTGCGGGCGATGCCGTCAGGGCATCACCCTGATGGGCCTGCCGATACAGCTCGCTCAGCTCCGCCAACAGCAACTGCATGGAAACACCGTCACCGACGATGTGATGCTGCACCAGCAACAGGTGGTAGCGTTGATCGGCCAGCTTGATGGCCAGCACCCGCAACAGGTTGTCACAGGCCAGATCGAACGGCTGATTCAGCACCTGATGTTGCACTTTTTCTGCAGCGGCTTCCGGGGCATTTTCCTGCGACAGATCCTGCCACTGAATCTCGATAGCGGCGTCATCAAGGATGCGCTGACAGCAATGTGCGAAAGCGGCGAGCTGCCGGCGCCCGTGGCGGGCGGCGGCGACGGCGCCGTCGACGTGGTGGTGCTGCGCGCCGGCGACGGCGTCGACCGGGTGACCGCCTTCCACCTCGGCGAGGACCTGTTCGAGCTCTCGGGCCTCGCCTTCGAGGACCTGAGCTTCGTGGACGAGGCCGAGGGCGCGGTGATCCTGGGCCCCGGGGGCCGGCTCGCCATCGTCTCGGGCGTCAGCTCGGTGGAGCTCGACGACGCGGGCCTGTTCGTCTGAGCCGCCCCGGCGCGGCGCCGTCGCCATGCCGCCCGGCCACGGCCGGGCGGCGCGGACCCGGCCGCTTGACGCGCCCCCCGGCGCGCGCCATGGCTCTCGGAGCCTGGCGGCCGAGGGGGCCGCGGCCGGGCGCAGGGGACCGACCACATGGCGAAACTCACCTTCCGCGAGCTTGGCGACGACCGCCTGGACATGCCCGCGATCCGCGAGCTGCTGGGCGCCGCGATCCTGGGCGGGGTCGAGGCCTCGCCGACGTCGGGGGACGAGATCCAGACGATCGAGCTGCGCGCCGGCGGCCGGCTGGAGGTGACCTGGGCCGAGGCGACGCAGGGCGGCCTGCGCCCGGTCTCCGCCGTCGCCTCCTTCGAGGGAACTGTCTTCGGGGGTCTCGCCGGCGGCGGCCTCGCGCTGCTTCTTGACGCGCTGGGGATCGGCGTCGAGGGCGGCTCGACCCCCGGCCTGACGCCGCTCGAGGGCGCGCCGCGGGTGGCGGCGCTGGACGCGCTGCTGATGTCGATGGATCTCGCGGCGGCGGCGCGCCGGGACGGGGCCTCGGTGTTCACGGGGCAGGGCGACGACCGCACGACGACGCGCGAGGCCTATGTGTTCATCGCCGGCTCCGCCGGGGGCGAGGACGTTCATGACGCGCGCGGCCGCGGCCCATGGCTGAGCTACCACGACGTGCCGGACGCCCTGGCGGGCGGGATCCGCGCCGACCTCACGGCAGGCTGGGTGCGCAAGCCGGGCGGGCTGACGGACCGGCTTCTGAACATCAGCGAGCTCGAGGGCACGCGTTTCGACGATCGGGTGACGGGCCGCGAGTCGGGCTCGACCGTGGACCTGTGGGGGGGCGACGACCTGTTCCGCGGGCAGGGGCGCGGCGCCGACACGGTGCTGGGCCGGGGGGGCGACGACCGTGCGTTCGGCGGCGGCGGGGACGACCGGCTGAACGGGGGCGCGGGGCGCGACCGTCTGTCTGGCGGGCGCGGGGACGACCTGCTCTCGGGCGACGGCGGGGCCGACCGGCTCTCGGGCGGGGCGGGGGCCGACTGGCTGGACGGCGGCGCGGGCGACGACCTGCTGCGCCTCGGCCGCGACCGGCAGGCGGACACGGTGCTGCTGCGCCCCGGCGACGGCGCCGACCGGATCGCGCAGATGGACCTCGCGCACGACGGCTTCCTGCTGCTGGACGGGCTTGGATTCGAGGCGCTGGACTTCGCCGACGCGGCCGGGGGCGCAGAGATCCTGCTGGGCGAGACGCGCCTGGCGCTGGTGCTCGGCGTCTCGGCCGGGGACCTGGCCGACGCGGCCCTGTTCGACGGGTTCCCCTGAGGCCTCCGCGATGATCGCCTCCGCCGAAATCCTGCGCGGCTTCGAGGGCGGCGCGGCGCTTCTGGCGTGGTTCGGCGGCCCGCCGAGCTTCCACGACGCGGTCCTGCTGGAGCTCCGGCTCGTCGCCGGCGGCCCGGGCCTGATGCGCGTGCACGCCTGGAACATGACCTCGCGGACCGACGCTGCGGGCTTCTTCGATCTGGAGCGCCACGCCGTGGTCACGCTGGCGTTCGAGCAGGCGACGGCGATCGACTGCGTCGGCTTCGACGCGGCGCCGGGCATCCTCGCGCGCCTCCGGATCGTGCCGGCGGGGGACGAGGCGCGGATCGAGTGGGATGCGGTGATCGGCCCGGAAGGCGCGCTGAGCGTCCGCGGCCTGGCCTTCGCGCTCGCGCCGGGGAAGCCGTCTGCCTAGGGATCGGACTGCAACGGTCGCGATCCAGAAGCGGATTTCTGCGAGCGTGAGGGCGGCCGGGTCGTCGTCCGGCCTCGGGTCGAGGCGAAATGTTCGCCCCTGCGCCGCGAGCTGCCGCGCCCTCTCGGATCGGCGTGGCGTCGCTGGCCCGGCCCACGATCAGGGGCGCGCCGGGGGCGGGGCCAGAAACCACCGCGATCCCGTCCGGCGCGCTTTCAGCGTGGCCCAAGGTCAGCATCAGGCGCGTGCGGCGAGCCTCGGCATCGCCCGGAGCATGGATAGCGACGGTCAGGCCGCCGCGGGACCGTCCGATGCAGCCAGGGCCAAGGTCCTGCGGGCCCTCCTTCTCCTGCGGCCCCGTGCTGGTGGGTGCGGCCGCAGGAGCCGTCGTTCAGCACAATGTCGCCGTCACGGGCCTCTGAGGCCGCTTCCAGACTGCGGACCCGGATCCCGGCCGCGCGCCACTGCATGGAGCGGTCTTAGCGCCTGCTGCGAGGACCGTCGTGCTCGGGCACGTCCCGCCCCGACAGTCCTGTCCGGAACCTCCACCGGAGGCCGTCGATCCGCCGCCGGCCGTTCACCCGCGGCAGGCTTGCGGCTTCCGAAGCGGCAGCGGCTGGGTGATCGCCCGTTCCCGGTCGCTCAGTTCGTGACGGGGATCGGAACCTGCGTCTTGCGCAGGCTCGAGCAAATCTGCGTCGGACGGGAAAGCTTGGTCCTGGGGCCAGATCCTGAAGGGCCACGCGATCTCGTCGTGATCCGCAGCTGCCTTGATCCTCATGCCGAGGAGGAAACCTGGGAGGACCCTCCGAGAGAACCCGCACTGGAGTCTGGCTCCTCGATTGTCCGCCGGCGCGCCCTGGATGGCCAAGGCGGCGGCGTCTCCGCGGGGGGCATGTGACCGCCCAGGCCCTGCGCGAGGTCCTGAGACGGCCGGAACTTCGCCTCGATGGCAGCCGATGGCATCTCAAACGAAAAAGACCGGCCCGCAAAGGCCGGTCTTTTTTCTTCCCCATCAAGGGGAACCGTTGGAGCGGGCGATGAGATTCGAACTCACGACCCCAACCTTGGCAAGGTTGTGCTCTACCCCTGAGCTACGCCCGCGTCCGTCGGTGAGCGGTGATCTACAGAGATTCGCGGGGGGGTGCAAGAGGGGGCGAGCCACGGCGTAGCGTCATCTTAAAGGCGAAGGTTGCGACAGGCGGGCGCAGGGGTCAGATCGCTGCAATGCAACGAAAAACGCCGCCGAGCGGGCGGCTCGGCGGCGGTTGTCGGACGAGGATGGCGGCGGCTCAGCGGCCGGTGCGCTCGAACACCACGCGGGCGGTGCGCAGCAGGATGCCCAGGTCCAGCCACAGCGACACGCGACGGGCGTAGGTGCTGTCGTGGATGGCGCGGGTCGCGAAGCTCGAGTCGTTGCGCGCGCCGACCTGCCAGGAGCCGGTCAGGCCCGGCCGCAGGGCGTAGTAGCTCATCCCGTTGTAGATATCGGTCTGCACCGGGGTGAACGGACGCGGGCCGACGAAGGACATGTCGCCCACGAAGATGTTCCACAGCTGCGGAAGCTCGTCGAGCGAGGTGGACCGCAGGAAGCCCCCGAAGGCGGTGATGCGCGGGTCGTCGCGCAGCTTCTGGGCCACGTCCCACTCGCGCTTCGCGTCGGGATTCGCGGCCAGGTAAGCCTCGAGACGGTCGTCGGCGTCGACGACCATGGTCCGGATCTTCCAGCAATGGAACAGCTTGCCGCCGCGGCCGACGCGGGCCTGGCCGTAGAAGCCCGGGCCGCCGTCCAGCCGCGCCAGCAGCGCGAAGGCCAGGATCAGCGGGCCGGCGACCGGCAGCGCGAGAAGACACAGAAACAGGTCGAGCGCGCGCTTTCCCCGGCGCACGTAGAACCCTTCCCGGGTCCCGGCATTCATCAGATCACGCGCCGACACGGATCCGGACTCGCCTGTCTGGTGAAATGCGGCGTGATGCAACACCGATGATTACCCCCAGATACCCCACACTCGCCGGCCTGCAATCTCTTGCCTGGCCGGTCGCCTCCACGAAGGCGACCGCCGCATCCCCATGCGCGACGACGTTAGATGAACGTTTCCATAAAATGCCGCCGCGCACAATGTCTATTCCGTTCGTTAATGCTGTATTCACTCCAAATCCTGCGGTTCGCGGACCGGCTCCGACGGATTGGCGCCGCAAGGGCGACGGCTGCGCCGGCGCAGGGCGGGATCGTCGCCCGCCGCAGCCGGGAGATGAACGGCGGCGGAGTGCGGCCCAAGGGTCACGCCGGGCGTCCGCCGCGCCTCGACGCTCGCTTTCGCCCTAATTTTGAATGGAATCGGAGACCGATTCGCGTCAGAACTCGCTGTTAAAGCACGACAGGAACAACGAGGGGCGACGTCTTGTTCAAGCAGGCTTTTCTGATTGCAGGGTTTCTCCTGCTCGCCGCGCCGGCCTCGGCGCAGCTCGGCACGCCGGTCGGCGCGCCGCTCAGCGAGACGCCGGCCGCGGCCGCCGCGCCGGCCGCCGACGCGGCCACGGTGCGCGCCAACATGGGCCTGCCCGAGAACGAGGCCGGCATCGTCGAGGAGGGCGAGCCCTACAAGATCCGCGTCGGCGACCGGCTGACCATCTCGGTGCTCGAGGATCCCAGCCTGTCGACGCAGGTGCTGGTGCTGCCCGACGGGCGCATCTCGCTGCCGATCGCGGGCTCGGTCTTCGTGTCGGGCCGCTCCACCGCGGACGTCGAGGCGCAGCTGACCCGGGCGCTGGCCTCGGGCTTCGCGGTCGAGCCGACGATCACCGTCTCGGTCGCGGGCCTGGCGCCGCTGGCCGCCTCCGGCGCGCTCGACGCGCCGGTCCGCTTCTACGTGATGGGCGCGATGAACCGCCCCGGCGCGGTCGAGAGCGACCGCGAGGTCACCCTGATCGAGGCCATCGCCCTGGCCGGCGGCCCCAGCCCCTTCGCCGCGACCGACCGCATCCAGCTGCGCCGGCGCGACGAGAACGGGGTCGAGACGGTGGTCCTGTTCAACTTCGAGCGGGTGGAGGAGGGTCTCCCGGTGACCAACAACGAGGTCATCGAGGAAGGCGACGTGATCTACGCGCCCGAGCGCGGCCTGTGGGATTGAGGCGCGCCTCCGTCGATTCGAACCGCCAGCCGGAGACCCGCGACGTGCCACGCGCCATGACGGGGCCCCGCATCGAGGGACCCAGCATGATGGGGCCGAGCGCCCCCGACCGCCGCCGCCGGCTGCGCCGCCTCGTCCAGGGCGGGGCCGCGGCGACCGCCTCGGTCGCCGTCGCGCTGGCCGCGGCGCCCTCGGACGCGGGCGACCGCAGCCTGAGCGGGCGGCTGACGCAGACCTTCCTGGGCGACACCAACCTGCAGGTCGACCGCGGCTCGACCATCGGCGGCGGCGCCTCGGACGGCGAGGCGGCGGTGGGCTCGCGGTCGCGCCTGTCGATCAACTACACGGACGCCACGACCAGTTCGTTGTTCAGCTTCGGCGGCAACATCGACTACGACGCCTACACCGGCTCGTCGAACGACGACATCAGCGGCCTGTTCCCGGACCTGCGCACCAGCTACCTGCTGCAGGGGACGCGCAGCAGCCTGCAGCTGACGGCCTTCGGCTCGGCCCAGCCGATCGACACGCTCGACTCCAGCGGCTTCTCGTTCTTCGACCCGGGCGCCGAGCCGACGCCGATCGATCCCACCGATCCCGACCCGGGCACGCCCAACGCCACCTCCAACCGCACCGATGCGATCCGCACCGTCTACGGCGTCGGCTTCTCGGCCAACGAGCGGATCAACTCCCGCGACAGCGTCAACCTCAGCCTGAGCCTGCAGCGGCGCGACTTCATCGACGGGACCCGCGGCCTGACGCCGTCGAACCAGCTGTCGATGGGCATGGGCTGGCAGCGGCAGGTCTCCTCGCGCATCGGCGTCGGCCTGAGCTACGACACCAGCGTGCTGAAGGCCGAGGGCGCCGAGGACACCGAGACCTACACCTTCAGCCTCTCGCCCAGCCTGAGCTACGCGGTCACGCCGCAGAAGACGTTCAGCCTGTCGCTGGGCCCGCAGTACTCGATCTCGGACCGCAAGCAGCAGCAGCCCGGCGGGGGGCTCGCGCCGGACATCGGCTACACCCTGGGCCTGCGCGCCGCGGCGGGCATGGCCTACGCCTACGACAACGTCAGCACCGCCTTCTCGCTGAGCCAGAACGTCACGCCCAACGACGACGGCGACGCGGTGACCCGGACCACCATCTCGGCGTCGATGACCCAGCGCATCTCCGCCTCGACCTCGCTGTCGACCCGGATCGGCGCCTCGATCGAGACGCCGCTGGACGAGGGTTCCACCAGCGCCGCGGAGCAGACCACCAGCTTCGACTACGCCGGCTCCTTCCGCCGGCAGGTGAACCAGTTCAACTCGGTCGACTTCACCCTGGGGGCCCGGCTGCGCGACGACGGCCAGGACCGCGACGTGCTGCTCTCGACCGGCGCCGGCTACGGCTACCGGCTGACCGAGGACACCTCCCTGCGGCTGTCCTACGAGTTCCGAATGCCGATGGGCGACATCGACGACGAGGACGATTCGCACCGGGTCAGCCTGACCCTGTCCCACGATTTCACGCTGCTGCCCTGAGCGGCGCAGGGCGCGCGCGACGGCGCGCCAAGGAGACCGTCCCATGAAGGGCATCATTCTGGCCGGCGGATCCGGCACCCGGCTGCACCCGATCACGCTGGGCGTCTCCAAGCAGCTGCTGCCGGTCTACGACAAGCCGATGATCTACTATCCGCTGTCGGTGCTGATGCTGGCGGGCATCCGCGACGTGCTGGTGATCACCACCCCCCACGACGCCGAGCAGTTCCAGCGCGCCCTGGGCGACGGGTCCCAGTGGGGCCTGAACCTGCAATACGCCGTGCAGCCCAGCCCCGACGGCCTGGCGCAGGCCTTCCTCATCGGGCGCGAGTTCGTCGGGACGGACAACGTCTGCCTGGTGCTGGGCGACAACATCTTCTACGGCCACGGCCTGCCGGAGCTGCTGCGCGCGGCGCTGGCCCGCAGGACCGGGGGCACCATCTTCGGCTACCACGTCCACGATCCGCAGCGCTACGGCGTGGTGGAGTTCGACCGCAGCGGCAAGGCGCTCTCGATCGAGGAGAAGCCGGCCGAGCCGAAAAGCTCCTACGCGGTCACGGGCCTGTATTTCTACGACAACGACGTGCTCGACATCGCGGCGAACGTGCAGCCCTCGCCCCGCGGCGAGCTGGAGATCACCGACGTCAACAACGCCTATCTCCAGCGCGGCGACATGTTCGTCGAGATCATGGGGCGCGGCTACGCCTGGCTCGACACCGGGACGCACGCCTCGATGCTCCAGGCCGGCCAGTTCGTGCAGGTGATCGAGGAGCGCCAGGGCCTGAAGGTCGCCTGCCCCGAGGAGATCGCCTGGTCGAGCGGCTGGATCGACGACGCCCAGCTCGAGGCGCTGGCCGCCCCCCTGAAGAAGAGCGGCTACGGCGAATACCTCGCCCGCCTCCTGCGCCGCCCCCGCTGACGCGCGCGCCCCGACCCAACCCGGCCCGCCCCCGAAGACGCCGCCGAGGCGGCCCCCCTGGCCGCCTC
Organism: uncultured Albimonas sp.; assembly: GCA_964013055.1. Lineage (GTDB taxonomy): Bacteria > Pseudomonadota > Alphaproteobacteria > Rhodobacterales > Rhodobacteraceae > Albimonas. The sequence continues at coordinate 326 of CAXGVP010000129.1, read as the reverse complement.
CGCCCCGGGTCGTCCCGAGCGCGCCCCGGCGCCCGGTCCGGCTGCGCCCCGCCCCCGGCCCGGCGCCCCACGCCCCCGTCCCGAGACGCGCCCCGGGCCTGACCCGGCGCGCCTCGCGCCCGCGGCAGGAACCTCGGGCGAAGCTTCCAGCCCTCCTCGCCCCAGGGGCCCGGGCCTCACCCGGGGGCGCTCGCGGCTGCGGCAAGGACCTCGGGCGGAGGGTCTCGTTCCCCCCCGCCCCAGGGCGCCCCGGGCTTGACCCGGGGCCTCGTCCGGCTGCGGCGCCGGACCCGGTCAGCCGTTCCACGCCCCCGCCCCCCATGGGC
>CAXGVP010000128.1:0-8350 GCA_964013055.1 uncultured Albimonas sp. | reverse complement strand
GGCCGGCGCCGGCAACGTCGAGGAAATGAACAACTGGCAGAAGCTGGCGACCGCCTGCGTGAACGCGGGCTGCGACGCGCTGGAGCTGAACCTCTCCTGCCCGCACATGGACCGCAAGGACATGGGCGCGCATATCGCCAATGACGAGGACATCATCCGCTCGATCCTGCAGGCGGTGACCTCGGTGGTGGACGTGCCGATCTGGGTGAAGCTGACCCCCTCGACCTCGACGCTGACCGATGCGGCGGGGGCGGCCTATGCGGCCGGCGCCTCGGCGATCTCGCTGTGCAACACCTTCCCCTCGCTGCCGCTGATGGACCCCGAGACCCTGAAGTTCGAGGTCGAGGTGGACGGGCTGACCACCTCGGGCGGGCAGGGCGGCCTTGCGATCCTCAACCAGGCGCTGCAGCGGGTCTCGGACATCTCGCGGGCCTATCCCGACCGGTCGATCTCCGGCATCGGCGGCATCAAGGGCTTCCACGAGGCCTTCAACTTCATCGTCCACGGCGCCGGCAACCTGCAGGTCTGCACCGCGGCGATGGAGGAGAAGGGCTCGGGCGGCATCGGCGTGCAGCTGATCCAGGAGCTGAAGACCGACCTCGCCGACTACCTCGAGCGCAAGGGTTTCTCCTCGATCGAGGACTTCCGCGGCATCGCCCGGGAGCGGATCGTCGAGCACTCGAAGGTCCGCCGCAAGAGCGAGGCCTACAACGGCGGCTACGTGAAGTCGGCCTGAGCGGCCCCCTCGCCCCTGCTCAGTTGGGGGCGAGGCCCTTGAGGAACAGCTCCTCGAGAAACCGCGCGGCGTCGTCGATGTGGCCGTCGCCCTCGACCCCCATCACGATGCGCACCTGCACGTCGAAATCGGCGTAGTGCTGGGTGGTGGACCAGATCGCGAAGATCAGGTGCCAGGGGTCCACCGGGCGGATCTTTCCGTCGGCGATCCAGGTCCGGATCACCTCCACCTTCTGCGCCACCATCTCCTTGAGGCGACCGTGGAGATACGCCTCGATCCTGGGCGCGCCGGACATGATCTCGGAGGCGAACAGCCGGCTCTCGCGCGGGCGATCCCGCGCCATCTGCAGCTTCAGGCGCAGGTAGGCGCGGATCTCGGCCAGCGCGTCCCCCTCGGCCGAGAGCGCGTCGAGCGGCTCCAGCCACTCGTCCAGCAGCCCCTCCATCAGGGCGGCGTGAATGTCCTCCTTGCGGCGGAAGTAGTAGAGCAGGTTGGGCTTGGACATGCCCGCCCCCTCGGCGATCGCGTCCAGCGTCGCTCCCTTGAACCCATGGACCGAGAACGCCTCCAGCGCGCTGTCGAGGATCTTCTCCTCGTTCTCCTGCTGGATGCGGGTGCGCCGCTTGGTGCGGGCCGCGCGGGGGGGCTCGGCCGCGCTCATGCGCCCCGGTCCGGGGCGGCGCCGCGGGAACGGGCGCCGGCGCGGGGGGCGCCTGTGCAAGAGGCGGGGGTGCGCTCCGCTGTCGCCGTCATGGGCCGCTCGCCTCCGGGGTTTTCCTGTTGACGGTCGAGGCCGTCCTGCTAGCGTGAACTTTGACCAGACGGTTAACTCGCTGCAAGCGCTTTCGCCGGTCCGCCCGCGGCCCGGCGCCGGCCGGAGGACCCCCCGAGATGACGCCTCACGCCCCGCGCGCCTGTTCCGGGCCCCTCCCTGCGGCGCTTCCTTCCGACCCTCCCGCGACGACTGCGGAAAAGACAGGCATCTCTCATGGCTGACCTCGGCTCGAACCTCCAGATCAACTCCGACCGGCTGTGGGACTCGATCCACGAGCTTGCGAAGATCGGGCCGGGCGTGCGCGGCGGCTCCAACCGCCAGACGCTGACCGATGCGGACGCCGAGGGGCGGGCCCTGTTCAAGTCCTGGTGCGACGCCGCCGGCATGACCATGGGCGTGGACGCGCTGGGCAACATGTTCGCGCGGCGCGAGGGCGAGGACCCGTCCCTGCCGCCGGTCTACATGGGCTCCCACCTCGACACCCAGCCGACCGGCGGGCGCTACGACGGCATCCTCGGCGTGCTCGGCGGGCTGGAGGTGGTGCGCACCCTCAACGACCTGAACGTGAAAACTCGCCATCCCATCGTGGTGACCAACTGGACCAACGAGGAGGGCACCCGCTTCGCCCCCGCCATGCTCGCCTCCGGCGTCTTCGCGGGCGTGCACGAGCTCGACTGGGCCTACGAGCGCGTCGACGCGGAAGGGAAGAAGTTCGGCGAGGAGCTGGCCCGCATCGGCTGGAAGGGCGAGGAGCCGGTGGGCGGCCGCCCGATGAAGGCGATGTTCGAGCTTCACATCGAGCAGGGCCCGATCCTGGAGGCCGAGGGCCGCGACATCGGCGTCGTCACCCACGGCCAGGGCCTGTGGTGGCTGCAGGTGACGCTGACCGGCAAGGACGCGCACACCGGCTCGACCCCGATGGCGATGCGGGTCAACGCGGGCCTCGGCATGGCCCGCATCACCGAGCTGGTGCACACGATCGCGATGGACAACCAGCCCGGCGCGGTCGGCGCCATCGGCCATGTCGAGGTCTACCCCAACTCGCGCAACGTGATCCCGGGCAAGACGGTGTTCACGGTCGACTTCCGCTCCCCCGACCAGGCAAAGCTCGACGCCATGCGCGCGCGCCTGGAGGCCGAGGCCCCCAAGATCGCCGCCGAGATCGGCCTGGGCATCGAGATCGAGCCCACCGGCCATTTCGACGTGGTGACCTTCGACGAGGGCTGCGTGACCGCGGTGCGCAACGCGGCCGAGAGCCTGGGCTACTCCCACATGGACATCATCTCCGGCGCCGGCCACGACGCCTGCTGGATCAACAAGGTGGCCCCCACCTCGATGATCATGTGCCCCTGCGTGGACGGCCTGAGCCACAACGAGGACGAGGAGATCTCCCAGGAGTGGGCCGCCAAGGGCACGAACGTGCTGCTGCGCGCGGTGCTGGAGACGGCGGAGATCGTGGGGTGAGACCACTCTCGGCAGTTTGCTTTGCGATCGCCTGGGGAGCATGCGGTTCTCAGGCTGTCGTAGCAGGCGAGCCGGATGGAAGGATGCGGGGCGTCGGTGCTTTCAATTGCGCGAGTTTAGTTGCCGAAGACGCACCGCAAACGCGGGCCACGCTGGAGCTTGCTGTCGGATCATGGGCTTATGGCATGTGGACCGCCTTAAATGCCCTAGCTCATCTTAGTGCTGAGCCAATGCGGGATACTGCGGTCCCAGACGCATCTCTAGAGGTCGTATACGCTAGGGTCCTCTCAAGATGCCGCAGTGAACCGGAGCTACGAGTGTTTGCGGAGTTACGCCGTCTGTACGACGAACTTCCTCCTCTAAGAGAATGAAATAGAGGCTGACCATGACCAAAGTCATCAAGGGCGGCACGATCGTCACCGCCGACCGCATGTATGAGGCCGACGTCCTGATCGACGGCGAAAAAATCCTCGAGATCGGCGAGAACCTGAAGGGCGACGAGACCATCGACGCCGAGGGCGCCTATGTCATGCCCGGCGGGATCGATCCGCACACCCACCTGGAAATGCCCTTCATGGGCACCACCGCGGCGGAAACCTTCGAATCCGGCACCTTCGCCGCGGCCGCCGGCGGCACCACCATGCTGGTGGACTTCTGCCTGCCGGGCGAGGACGGGTCGATCAAGAACGCGATCCTGGAGTGGGACCGCAAGTCGAAGGACCAGATCTCGGTCGACATCTCGTATCACATGGCCATCACCGGCTGGAACGAGAGCATCTTCGAGGAGATGAAGTTCGCCGTCGACCGCGGCATCAACACGTTCAAGCACTTCATGGCCTACAAGGGCGCCCTGATGGTGCAGGACGACGAGATGTTCGCCTCGTTCAAGCGCTGCGCCGAGCTGGGCGCCATGCCGCTGGTCCATGCCGAGAACGGCGACATCGTCGCCGAGCTGCAGGCCAAGTACCTCGCCGACGGGGTGACCGGCCCCGAGGGCCACGCCTACTCCCGCCCCCCCGAGGTGGAGGGCGAGGCCGCCAACCGCGCGATCATGATCGCGGATGCGGCGGGCGTGCCCCTCTACATCGTCCACGTCTCCTGCGAGCAGGCCCACGAGGCGATCCGCCGGGCCCGCCAGAAGGGCATGCGCGTCTATGGCGAGCCGCTGATCCAGCACCTGACGCTGGACGAGAGCGAATACTTCGACAAGGACTGGGACTACGCCGCCCGCCGGGTGATGTCGCCCCCCTTCCGCAACAAGGAGCATCAGAACGGCCTGTGGAACGGCCTCTCGGCCGGCTCCCTGCAGGTGGTGGCCACCGACCACTGCGCCTTCTCGACCGAGCAGAAGCGCTACGGTCTCGGCGATTTCACCAAGATCCCCAACGGCACGGGCGGCATCGAGGACCGGCTCTCGGTCCTGTGGACCCACGGCGTCGAGACCGGCCGGCTGACGCCCGAGGAGTTCGTGGCGGTGACCTCCACGAACATCGCCAAGATCCTCAACGTCTATCCCCGCAAGGGTGCGATCCTGCCCGGGGCGGATGCGGACATCGTGGTGTGGGATCCCAAGGCCAGCAAGACCATCTCGGCCGCCACCCAGAAATCGATCATCGATTACAACGTCTTCGAGGGGTTCGAGGTGACGGGGCTGGCGCGCTACACGCTGTCCCGGGGCGATGTGGTCTGGGCCGCGGGCCAGAACTCCCAGCCCCAGCCCGGCCGCGGCAAGTTCATCCCGCGCCCGGCCTTCCCGGCGCCGAACAAGGCGCTGTCCACCTGGAAGGCCCTGACCGCGCCGCGCGCCATCCAGCGCGACCCGCTCAACATCCCCTCGGGGCTCTGAGATGGTCGAGGGCGCGTCGCCCCACGTCGTGGGGGCCCAGTTCTCGCGCAAGGGGTTCTTCTCCAAGGCGATCTACGCGCGGGGCGTCGCGCCCGAGGAGGTCGAGGATCGCCTCGGCTTCCACCGCGGCCGGCTCGCCGCGGGCTGGTCGCTCGCGGTGATGGAGAAGCTGCCCGGCGCCGCGGATTTCGAGTTCGCGGGCTACACCCACTGGTCGGGCGGCGTCGCGCAGGGCCACCTGCCGTCGCCGCCCGATCCCCGCACGGCCGAGCAGCGCCTGCATGACGACGGCTGCGACGTCGAGCGCCTGAAGCTGCGCGTGATCGCCGAGGTGTTCACCCTCTCCGGCGCCCACCGGCTCGCGAAGGTGATCCCGGCGACCGAGGATGGCGACTACCCCCAGGGGACGGGCGTTCCACAATGGAGGCTGGTCGCGCCGATGCCGTTCCGCACCCTCGCGGTGATGGGCCCGGGCGAGCGCTACATGGGGCTCTACCAGTGAACGAGGCCGCCCGAACCGTGATCGAGGCGCGCGACCTGTGCCTGACCTTCACCACCAACGACGGGCCGGTGCATGCGCTCTCGGACGTGGACCTGACGATCCGGCAGGGGGACTTCGTCTCCTTCATCGGGCCCTCGGGCTGCGGCAAGACCACCTTCCTGAGGGTGATCGCGGACCTGGAGCAGCCGACCTCCGGCTCGATCACCGTCAACGGCATGAGCCCCGAGGAGGCCCGGCGCGCCCGCGCCTACGGCTACGTCTTCCAGGCGGCCGCCCTCTACCCCTGGCGCACCATCGCCGGGAACATCCGCCTTCCCCTTGAAATCATGGGCTTCTCGAAGCCCGAGCAGGAGGCGCGGATCGACCGGGTCCTGAAGCTCGTGGAGCTCGACGGGTTCGGGAGGAAATTCCCCTGGCAGCTCTCGGGGGGCATGCAGCAGCGGGCCTCGATCGCCCGCGCGCTGGCCTTCGACGCGGACCTGCTGCTGATGGACGAGCCCTTCGGCGCGCTGGACGAGATCGTGCGCGACCACCTCAACGAGCAGCTGCTGAAGCTGTGGCGGGCGACGGGCAAGACCATCGGCTTCGTCACCCACTCGATCCCCGAGGCGGTCTATCTCTCGACCCGCATCGTGGTGATGAGCCCGCGCCCCGGCCGCATCGTCGACGTGATCGAGAGCCCGCTGCCGCTCGACCGCCCGCTCGACATCCGCGAGAGCGCCGAGTTCCTCGCCGTCGCCCACCGGGTGCGCGAGGGGCTGCGCGCGGGGCATTCCTATGACTGAGCGGACGCTATTCGGCCGGCGCGGGACGGCGCGCGTCGCTCCGGGTGAAGCGGCGCGCCCAGCGCAGGAACGGCCGCTCGACCCACAGGGTCAGCCCGGCCGAGACCCCGACCACCGCGACCGTCAGCGCCGCCAGGGCGATGTCGGAGGTCCCCAGCTCCCACCCCGTCGCCACCTTCACCGCAGCCCGCACCACGCCGAAGAACAGGCTGTGGAGCAGGTAGAGGATGTAGCTCGACTCCCCCAGCAGCAGCAGCCAGGCCGGGATCCGCATGCGCGAGGCCGCGGCCCCGTAGATCAGCAGCGCCGAGGGGATGCCGGCGACGATCTCGCGCCCCAGCTCCAGCTCGGTCAGCGCCTGGAGCGTGGCGGTCTCGCGGAAGAACACCACGCCGACCATGCCCAGCGCGCCGAGGATCAGCGCCGGCCCGCCCAGCGCCATGCGTGTGTTGAGGTAGAGCCAGCCGATGGCGACGCCGAAGCCGAACTCCAGCACGATGGAATGCAGCACGTAGGTCAGCGTCGTCACCTCGTGCAGCGGGGTGAAGATGTAGACCTGGGTCATCGCATACCAGGCCAGGATCGCCACGAAGACCCCGCGCAGGCCGCCCGCGCGGTAGGCCAGCGCGAACAGCAGGTAGAAGGTGATCTCGATCCCCAGCGTCCAGGCCACGTCGACGATCAGGAACGGAAACGGCAGCAGCAGCGCCGAGCTGACCAGGTGCAGCGGGTCGAGCACGCCCTCCTTGGGCACGCCGATGCCGACCTGGGCGCTCAGCGTCTCGACGGCGATGGTGGGGATCAGCACCGCCCAGAAGGCGGGGTAGATGCGCCAGAAGCGCTTGGCCATGAAGGTTCGAGCGTCGAACGGGTCGCGCGCCAGCGCCGTCAGGCAGATCACGAAGCCCGAGATCACGAAGAAGATGTCCACGCCGGCGCCGCCGCCGTGAAATCTCTCGAACACGCTGCCGTCACTGTGGATCGGCAGGTGGTAGAGCACCACCAGCAACGCCGCGATGAAGCGAAGCGCCTGGATCAGCTCGACCTTCCCGCGCTCGGGCGCCTGCGGTCCCGCTTCCACCATCGCGCTGCTCCCCCGTGCGCCGCCCCCCGTGTGCGGTCCTCTCTAGCAGCGGCCGGCCGCGGCGCTCAAGCGGCGACGTCCGCGCAGGGGGAACAGGCATGAGCGTCTCGCGCAGCCTCGTGCCTGTCGCGACCGTCGTCGCGGCCATCGTGGCGATCTGGTATCTGAGCGCCGTCGCCCTCAACATGGCGTGGGAGCGGGACCAGGCCGCGCGCGCGGGGACCGAGGTCGCCTTCCTCGACCGCGTGGCCGGCACGATGGCGCAGGAGCGGCCGGTGCTGCCCGCGCCCCACCAGGTCGTCGTCGAGATCTGGGAGACCACGGCCGAAAAGAAGATCACCTCCAAGCGCAGCCTGGTCTACCACGGCTGGATCACCCTCTCGGCGACGCTGCTGGGGTTCCTGTTCGGGACCGGGCTGGGGATGCTGCTGGCGGTGGGGATCGTGCATTCCAGGGCGATGGACCTGTCGATCATGCCCTGGGTGATCGCCTCCCAGACCATCCCGATCCTGGCGCTGGCGCCGATGATCATCGTGGTGCTGAACGCCGTGGGGCTGAAGGGGCTGATCCCCAAGGCGCTGATCTCGACGTATCTTTCGTTCTTCCCGGTGGTGGTGGGAATGGTGAAGGGCCTGCGCTCGCCCGACCGCATCCAGCTCGACCTGATGCGCACCTGGTCGGCGAGCGGGAGCCAGACCTTCTGGAAGCTGCGCTGGCCGGCGGCGGCGCCCTATCTGTTCGCATCGCTCAAGATCGGCGTGGCGGCGAGCCTGGTGGGCGCCATCGTGGGCGAGATGCCCACCGGCGCGGTCGCGGGCCTCGGCGCGCGGCTGCTGGCGGGGAGCTACTACGGCCAGACGGTGCAGATCTGGGCGGCGCTGTTCGCGGCCGCGGCGCTGGCGGCGGCGCTGGTGGCGGTGATCGGGCTGGCGGGCCGCATCACGCTGGCGCGCATGGGGTTCGGACGATGAGCGCGGTGACGAGCCTTCGCGCCCGCGCAGGCCTGCTGCTGGCGCTGGGGGTGGCCGCGGTGATCCTGGGCCGGCTGCTGCTGGGGCTGGGGGCGGGCGTGCTCTACTGGGCGTGCGTGGTCGCGGGCTGGGCGGCGGCGGCGGCGCTGGTCTCGGCGCTGGCGCGGCTTGCGGATCGGGACCGGGC
>CAXGVP010000127.1:0-8375 GCA_964013055.1 uncultured Albimonas sp. | reverse complement strand
GGCTTGACCCGGGGCCTCGGCCGGCCGGCCGCCGGGGGCGCGCGGGGGATGGCGTCGCGGGCCGGCCGGCCCCGGTCCGCTGCGACGGCGTGCGGCGCGGGCCCCGGGGGCGGGTCGGGGGCGGGCTGCGGGGGCTCGGCGGCGGTCCCTGCGAACGCGCCCGCTTGACGGGTCGCGCGGCGGCCGATACCGCGCAGGCATGGCAGAACCTCCCATTCTCACGCTCGCCGACATCTCCCTCGGGTTCGGGGGGGATCCGTTGTTCTCGGGGCTCTCCTGCGCGGTGCATCCGGGGGACCGGATCTGCCTCGTGGGGCGCAACGGCTCGGGCAAGTCGACGCTGATGAAGGTGATGGCCGCCCTGGTGGAGCCGGACTCGGGCGACCGTTTCCTGCGCCCGGGCGCCTCGGTGGGCTACCTGCCGCAGGATCCCGATTTCGCGGGCTATGCCACGCTCGGCGATTATGTGGCCGAGCCGCTGGACGCCTCCGAGCGGTGGCGGGCCGAGATGGCGATGGAAGGCCTGAAGGTCCCCGAGCGCCAGGACCCCGCCTCCGCCTCGGGCGGGGAGCGCAGGCGAGCGGCGCTCGCCCGGGTGCTGGCGCTGGAGCCGGACCTGCTGCTGCTGGACGAGCCGACCAACCACCTCGACATCGCCGCCATCGCCTGGCTGGAAGAGCGGATGAAGCAGACCCGCGCGGCCTTCGTGCTGGTCAGCCACGACCGCGCCTTCCTGCGCGCCCTGACCCGCCAGATCCTGTGGGTCGACCGCGGCCAGGTGCGCCGGCTCGAGCGCGGCTTCGAGGCCTTCGAGGACTGGCGCGACAAGATCTTCGAGGAAGAGGAGCAGCAGCGCCACAAGCTCGACCGGCTGATCAAGGCCGAGAGCGTGTGGGCGGTCGAGGGCATCTCGGCCCGGCGCAAGCGCAACATGGGCCGCGTGCGCCGCCTGCACGACATGAAGGCCGAACGCTCCGGCCAGCGGATGCGCACCGGCACGGCGGCGATGGCGCTGGAGAGCGCCGCGCCCTCGGGCAAGCGGGTGGTGGAGGCGGAGGAGATCTCCAAGGCCTACGGCGACCGCACGATCATCCGCGACTTCTCGATCAAGGTTCAGCGCGGCGACCGGGTGGCCTTCGTGGGGCCCAACGGGGCGGGCAAGACGACCTTGATCAAGCTGCTGACCGGCGAGATCGCGCCGGACGGCGGCAAGATCGTGATGGGCACGAACCTGCTGCCGGCGGTGTTCGACCAGGCGCGCAGCGCGCTCGACCCCGAGCGGTCGCTGTGGGACACGCTGACCCATGACCCGGAGATGGCGGTCTCGGGCAACTCGGACCAGGTGATGGTGCGGGGGCGGCCCAAGCACGTGGTGGGATATCTCAAGGAGTTCCTGTTCGACGAGCGTCAGGCCCGCGGCCCTGTGAAGGCGCTCTCGGGGGGCGAGCGGGCGCGGCTGCTGCTGGCGCGGATCATGGCGCGCGAGTCGAACCTGCTGATCCTCGACGAGCCGACCAACGACCTCGACGTCGAGACGCTGGACCTGCTGCAGGAGCTGCTGGACGACTACGACGGCACCGTGCTGCTGGTCAGCCACGACCGCGACTTTCTGGATCGCGTGGCAGGCACGACCGTGGTGATGGAGGGCGACGGGCGCGCCACGGTCTATGCCGGCGGCTGGACCGACATGGTGACCCAGCGCGGCGGCGCGCCGGTGCACGGGCTGACGGATCAAGCGCCGGAGCCGGTCGCGAAGCCGAGGGCGGCGGCGCCCGCGCCGAAGCCCGCCGCGGCGGGTTCGGTGAAGAAGCTCTCGTTCAAGCAGGCCAAACGGTTGGACGATCTGCCGGGCGAGATCGACCGGCTGACCTCCGACATCGGCAAGCTGGAGGGGCTGTTGGCGGACCCGGAGCTGTTCGCCAAGACGCCGGAGAAATTCGCCAAGGCGACGGCGGCGCTGGAGCAGCGGCAGGCGGCGCTTGCGGCGGCCGAGGACGAGTGGCTGGAGCTGGAGGCGCTCCGCGAGGAGGTCGAGGGCTGAGCCCGGCCGATCCGTTGTCATGCGGCGCCCGCTGAAGCGGGCATTCCCTTTGTCTCGGTCCGCGCAGTCGCGCGGCCCTCGGCGACGGCGGGCCGGGGGCCCGCCTTCGGCGCGTTTGGCGGGCGGGGGTTCCGTGCTACCCTGCGGGTCGCAGGGGGGGGGAGGGGCGCATGGCCGAGTATTCCGAATTCGCGAAGCTGGAGCGGGTCGGCTGGGGCGACGCCTCGATCGCCGGCAGCTATGGCGCGCGCTTCGCCGCGGCCACGGCGCAGGCGGCGCCCTCGCTGGCCGCGGCCGTCGGCGCGGCGGCGGGGCGCGAGGTGCTGGACCTGTGCTGCGGGCCGGGGCCGGTCTCGGCGGTGCTGGCGGAGGAAGGGGGCCTCGGTCACCGGGCTCGATTTCTCCGCGGCGATGCTGGCGCAGGCGCGCGAGCGGGCGCCGAGGGCCCGCTTCGTCGAGGGGGATGCGCAGGCGATGCCCTTCGCGGACCACAGTTTCGACGCGGCGACCTGCGGCTTCGGGCTGATGCATGTGCCCGACCAGGAAAAGGCGCTGGCCGAGCTTCGCCGCGTGCTGCGGCCCGGCGCGCCCTTCGCCTTCACGGTCTGGGCGCCGCCGGGCGCCTCGGCCGGGTTCGACGTGATCGCGAGCGCGCTGGCGCAGGGGGACCCCGGCGTGACGCTGCCGCCGGCGCCCGACTTCCACCGCTTCGCCGATCCCCGGATCGCCGAGGCGATCCTGACCGCCGCGGGCTTCTCGGACGTGGGGCTGACGACGCTCGACACCCGGATGCCGCTGACCCGGCCGGGAGACTTCTACGAGATCATGCGCGGCGGCGCCGTGCGCATCGGCATGCTGATCGCGGCGCAGCCGGCCGAGAGGGCCGAGGCGGTGCGGCTGGCCTTCGAGACCGGCGTGCGGGACTGGGCGCTGGCGCACGGGGTCGAGCCCTCGGCCCCGTTCGCGCTGCCGATCCCCTCGGTGATGGTGCTGGCGCGGGCGTGAGGGCCGGCTGTCCCGCGCTGCAACATCTCCCGCTTGCGTCGCTGCGCGGCCGCGTCTAACCTGAAATCGACCCGTTGGGAGACGCCGGCGACCTGAATCGCAGATCAGGACGCCGGGGCCGAAGGAGCAACCGCCCCGGAAACTCTCAGGCGAAAGGACCGGCGGGGTCGACGCGAAACGCTGGAGAGAAGCGCGGAGACGCGCTCGCCGAAGGGATAGCGATCTCAGGCGAAAGGACAGCGGGGGCGCCACGGCCGGCGGAGCCATTCGCCGGCGGCGACGCCGCATCGGTCACTGGGGGAATCCATGCCGGACGATCACGCGATGGACGAGGCGCAGCGCACGCCGCTCTTCGCCCTGCACGAAAGCCTGAAGGCGCGCATGGCGCCCTTCGCCGGCTGGGCGCTTCCGATCCAGTATCCCTCGGGGATCCTTCGCGAACATGCCGCGGCCCGCGAGGCGGCGGCGCTGTTCGACGTCTCGCACATGGGCCAGGCCTTCCTGCGGCCGAAGTCCGGCAAGCTGGAAGACGCGATGCTGGCGCTCGAAACCCTGGCCCCGGTCTCGGTGGCGGGGCTGGCGGAGTGGCGGCAGCGCTACGGGCTGTTCACCGACAAAAACGGCGGGATCCTCGACGACTTCATGTTCGCGAACCTTGGCGACGCGCTGTTCATCGTGGTCAACGCCGCGCGCCGCGAGCATGACTTCGGCCATATCCGCGCGCATCTCTCCGACAGCTGCGAGCTGGAGGAGCTGACCGACCGCGCCCTGATCGCCCTTCAGGGCCCGAAGGCCGAGGCCGCGATGATGGCGCTGGGCGCCCGCGTGGCGGAGATGCGCTTCATGGACGTGGCCGAGACGGCGCTGGCAGGCGTTCCCTGCCTGGTCTCGCGCTCGGGCTACACCGGCGAGGACGGGTTCGAGATCTCGCTCCCGGCCGACCGGGCCGAGGGCGTGGCCGAGGCGCTTCTCGAACAACCCGGCGTCGCCCCCGCGGGCCTCGGCGCCCGGGACTCGCTGAGGCTGGAAGCGGGCCTCTGCCTCTACGGCTCCGACATCGACGAGAGCACGACCCCCGTGGAGGCCGGCCTGTCGTGGGCCATTCAGAAGATCCGACGCCGCGGGGGCGCCCGGGAGGGCGGCTTCCCGGGCGCCGGGCGGATCCTGGAAGAGCTCGAATCCGGCCCCGCCCGCCTGCGCGTCGGCCTGCTGCCCGAGGGACGCGCCCCGATGCGCGCGCCGACGCCCGTGTTCGCCTCGCAGGACGCGGCCGAGCCGGTCGGCACGGTGGTCTCGGGCGCCTTCGGTCCCACGCTGGGCGGCCCCATGGCCATGGCCTATGTCCCCGCCGAGCACGCCGCCCCCGGAACCCGCCTTTATGGCGAGGTCCGGGGCAAGCGCCTGCCCGCGCAGGTCGCCTCCCTTCCCTTCGTCCCCCATCAGTACAAGCGCTGAGGCCCGCGAATGACCAAGTACACCGAAGAGCACGAGTGGCTCGACCTTGACGGCGACATCGTCACCGTCGGCATCACCGAGCATGCCGCCGAGCAGCTGGGCGACATCGTGTTCATCGAGCTGCCCGAAGTGGGGGACGAGGTCGCCGCGGGCGCCGAGGTCTCGACCATCGAGTCGGTGAAGGCCGCCTCCGACATCTCCGCCCCGATCGACGGGGAGATCGTCGAGATCAACGACAAGATCGTCGAGAACCCCGCGCTGGTGAACGAGGACCCCTCGGGCGCGGGCTGGTTCTTCAGGATGAAGATCGCCGACGCCGGCGCGCTCGACGAGTTCATGGACGAGGACGAGTACAAGACCTTCATCGAGTGAGGTCTTTCCGAGGGCCGACACGGGTCGGCCCTCCTCTCCGCCCGCCTTCCCCAAGCCGCCGGCCCCCGCCGGCAGGGAGCCCCCATGCCCTTCGCCTTCACCGACTACGACCCCTACGACTTCGCCAACCGCCGCCATATCGGACCCTCGCCGGCCGAGATGGAGGAGATGCTGGCGACCATCGGGGTCGAGAGCCTCGACGCGCTGATCGACGAGACCGTGCCCCAGGGCATCCGCCAGGACGCGCCCCTGGTCTTCGGCGCGCCGCTGTCGGAACGCGAGGTGCTGTGGAAGCTGCGCCGCACGGCGGAGAAGAACAAGGTCATGGTCTCGATGATCGGGCTGGGCCACTACGGGACGGTCACGCCGCCCTGCATCCAGCGCAACATTCTGGAAAATCCCGCCTGGTACACGGCCTACACGCCCTACCAGCCGGAGATCTCGCAGGGCCGGCTCGAGGCGCTGCTGAACTTCCAGACCATGGTCTCGGACCTGACGGGGATGGACATCGCCAACGCCTCGCTGCTGGACGAGCCCACCGCCGCCGCCGAGGCGATGGCCCTGGCCCGCCGGCAGTCCAAGTCCAAGGCCCCGGCCTTCTTCGTGGACGCCGACTGCTTCCCCCAGACGATCAACGTGGTGAAGACCCGGGCCGAGCCGCTGGGGATCGAGATCGTCGTGGGCGACCCCTTCAAGGATCTGGACCCCTCGGCCGTCTTCGGCGCGCTGTTCCAGTATCCCGGCGCCAACGGCGACGTGCGCGATTTCTCGCCGCTGGTCGAGAAGCTGCACGAGGCCAAGGCGCTGGCGGTGATCGCCGCCGACATCCTGGCGCTGACCCTGCTGAAAAGCCCTGGCGAGATGGGGGCCGACGTCGCCGTCGGCTCGACCCAGCGCTTCGGCGTGCCGATGGGGGGCGGGGGGCCGCACGCGGCCTACATGGCCTGCGCGGACGCGCACAAGCGGGCGATGCCGGGGCGGCTGGTGGGCGTCTCGGTCGACGCGCGGGGCAACCGGGCCTACCGGCTGGCCCTGCAGACGCGCGAGCAGCATATCCGGCGCGAGAAGGCGACCTCCAACGTCTGCACCGCGCAGGCGCTGCTGGCGGTGATGGCCTCGATGTACGCCGTCTTCCACGGGCCGATGGGCCTGAAGGCGATCGCCCAGCGGGTGCATGAAAAGGCCGTGCGCATGGCGCAGGGGCTGGAGAGCCTAGGCTTCAAGGTCGGCCCCGCGGCCTTCTTCGACACGCTCTGCGTCGAGACCGGCCCCTTCCAGGGCGTGATCATGCGCGCCGCGCTGGCCGAGGGCGTGAACCTGCGCGCCGTGGGCGAGGACCGCATCGCCATCGCGCTCGACGAGATGGTGCGCCCTGCCGAGATCGAGGCCGTCTGGCGCGCCTTCGGCGGCGCGATGGCGCTGGAGGGCCCCTCGCCCGAGCCCCGCCTGCCGGCCGAGCTGCTGCGCGAAACCGACTACCTCACCCACCCGGTGTTCCACATGAACCGGGCCGAGGCGGAGATGACGCGCTACATGCGCCGTCTCGCCGACCGGGACCTGGCGCTGGACCGGGCGATGATCCCGCTGGGCTCGTGCACGATGAAGCTGAACGCCACGGCCGAGATGATGCCCGTCACCTGGCCCGAGTTCGGCGGCATCCACCCCTTCGCCCCCGCCGACCAGCGGCTCGGCTATGCCGAGATGGTGGCGGACCTGAGCGAAAAACTGTGCGCGATCACCGGCTACGATGCGGTCTCGATGCAGCCGAACTCCGGCGCGCAGGGCGAGTTCGCGGGGCTGATGACGATCCGGCGCTACCACGTCGCGCGGGGCGAGGGGCATCGCGACGTCTGCCTGATCCCGACCTCGGCCCATGGCACCAACCCGGCGACCGCGCAGATGGTCGGCTACAAGGTGGTTCCGGTGAAGGCGCGGGCGAACGGCGACATCGACGTGGACGATTTTCGCGCCCAGGCCGAGAAATACGAGGGGCGGGTGGCGGCCTGCATGATCACCTACCCCTCGACCCACGGCGTGTTCGAGGAGACCGTTCGAGAAGTCTGCTCGATCACCCATGAGGCGGGCGGGCAGGTCTATCTCGACGGCGCCAACCTCAACGCCATGGTGGGGATCGCGCGGCCGGGGGACGTGGGCTCGGACGTGAGCCACATGAACCTGCACAAGACCTTCTGCATTCCCCACGGCGGCGGCGGTCCCGGCATGGGGCCGATCGGGGTGAAGGCGCACCTGGCGGCGCATCTGCCGGGCGACCCGATCTCCGGCGAGGGGGCGGTCGCGGGGGCCGAGTGGGGCTCGGCCTCGATCCTGCCGATCTCCTGGGCCTATATCCTGATGATGGGCGGCGAGGGGCTGACCCAGGCGACCAAGGTGGCGATCCTGAACGCCAACTACATCGCCGCGCGGCTGCAGACGGACTACAAGATCCTCTATGCGGGCAAGGGCGGGCACGTGGCCCACGAGCTGATCCTGGACACCCGCCCGCTGGCGGACAGCGCCGGGGTGACGGTGGACGACGTCGCGAAACGCCTGATCGACTGCGGCTTCCACGCCCCCACGATGTCCTTCCCCGTGGCCGGCTGCCTGATGGTCGAGCCCACCGAGTCCGAGCCCAAGGCCGAGCTCGACCGGTTCTGCGACGCGATGCTGGCGATCCGCGCCGAGGCGCAGGCGATCGAGGACGGCGAGCTGGACCGCGAGGCGAACCCCCTCAAGGGCGCGCCCCACACGGTCGAGGACCTGGT
The DNA here is from genome assembly GCA_964013055.1 of uncultured Albimonas sp. Taxonomy (GTDB): domain Bacteria; phylum Pseudomonadota; class Alphaproteobacteria; order Rhodobacterales; family Rhodobacteraceae; genus Albimonas. Next base: position 740 of record CAXGVP010000127.1, on the reverse strand, counting down.
CGGCGACTGGGACCGCCCCTACTCGCGCGAGCAGGCCTGCTACCCCCCCGGCGCGTTCCGCGTCGACAAGTACTGGGCTCCGGTGAACCGGGTCGACAACGTCTTCGGCGACCGCAACCTGATCTGCACCTGCCCCCCGATGGAGAGCTACGCCGAAGCCGCCGAGTAGGCCCCCGGCGCCGCGCCCCGCGCCGCGCCCTGGGCGAAAGGCCTCGCCCGCGGCGCATTGCGGCCGTCGCGCCCGGGCGCGTCGTTTCCCGACCGGCTGCCGCCTAACGCGTCGCCGGCGGCGGGAGCGCCGCGTCTGGCGTCGTGTGTGGGGCGGGGTCGGGCTCGCGGCGCGGCGGCGAGAGGCGGCGCTTGTGGGCGCCGTTTCTCGGGGCGAGCGTCGGGTGCGGGGGGGAACCCTGGACGAGCGGCGGGCGGCGGGAGCGCCGCGTCGTGTGCGGGGCGAGGCCGGGCTCGCGGCGCGTCGGCGATGGGTGGCGCATGTAGGCGCCGTTTCTCGGGGCGGGCGTCGGGTGCGGGGGATGGACCCTGGACCAGCGGCGGATGGCGGGAGCGCCGCGTCGGGCGTCTTGTGCGGGGCGAGGCCGGGCTCGCGGCGCGGCGGCGAGGGGCGGCGCTTGTGGGCGCCGTTTCTCGGGGCAAGCGTCGGACGGTTCCCCGAGGGGGCGCGATGGTGGCGACATCCGCCGGCATGGTGGGCAGGACCGGTGCGCGGCGGGCGGAGGATCCGG
>CAXGVP010000126.1:0-8406 GCA_964013055.1 uncultured Albimonas sp. | reverse complement strand
CGCGACCGCTCCCGCGCGCCGCGCACGCCCGAGGGGACGCCGCGCGCCCCCGGGGGACCCCGACCGCCGCGAGGGCGGCTGCGGCGAGGCGCCGCTGGCCTTCGTCAGCCGGAACAGGCTCCTGCCAGGTGGCCTGACGTCATGGCGCCGGCTCCGTGAGGGCCTGCGGCCTTGCCTAATCCGCTCCCTCCGGCGAGGGTCGGGACCATGAATGCGCAAACCGCCCCGGCCCTGACTCTCGACGACGGACCCGACCGCGCCGTCGCCCGCTTCGGCGGCCGCCTGGTCGTGGCCGGCCTGATGACGCTCGAGAAGGCGGCCGCCGATCTGCGCCCGCCCTCCGGCAAGCCCGTGACCCTGGACCTGACCGGGGTCGAGGCGCTGGACACCGCCGGCGCCTGGCTGATCCTGCAGCTCAAGGCCCGGCTGGAGGCCGAGGGCGCCCGCGTCGAGATCGCCCCCGGCGACCCCGCCCGCGCCGCGCTGATCGAGACGGTGGCGAAGGCCTTGCCCGACGCCGAGGACGGCGACGGCCCCCGCCGCGGCTTCGTCGCCTGGGTCGAGGGGATCGGCGCCTCGGTCGTCGGCATCAAGGACACGGCCGTGTCGCTGCTGGGCTTCCTGGGCCTGACGCTGGCGCGGCTGACCGCGGGGATCCTGCGGCCGTGGACGCTGCGCCGGGCGGCGCTGTTCCACCACATGCAGGAGGCGGGCTTCAACGCCTTCCCGATCGTGGCGCTGATGAGTTTTCTCATCGGCATCGTGCTGGGCTTCCAGGGCGCCTCGCAGCTCCAGCAGTTCGGCGCGGAAGTCTTCGTGGTCAACCTGATCGCGATTTCGCTGCTGCGCGAGCTGGGGATCCTGCTGACCTCGATCATCGTGGCGGGCCGCTCGGGCTCGGCCTTCGCGGCCTCCATCGGCTCGATGAAGATCCGCGAGGAGATCGACGCGATGCGCACGCTGGGGCTGGACCCCATCGACGTGCTGGTGGTGCCGCGCACGCTGGCGCTGCTGATCATGCTCCCCGTCCTGGGCTTCATCTCCAACATGGCCGGCCTGATCGGGGGCGGGCTGATGGCCTGGGTGGACCTCGGGGTCAGCCCCGGCATGTTCATCACCCGCCTTTATGAGACCACGGGCGTGTGGCACCTGATCGTGGGCATGGTGAAGGCCCCGTTCTTCGCCATCGTCATCGCCGTCGTGGGCTGCTGGCAGGGCATGCTGGTGGGCGGCTCGGCCGAAAGCGTCGGCCAGCGCACCACCCAGGCGGTGGTCACGGCGATCTTCCTCGTCATCGTGATCGACGCGGTGTTCTCGATCTTCTTCTCGGAGATGGGCGTGTGATGGACGGCTCCCCCGACGCGCTGCACGCAGCCCCCGCCGCCGAGCGGGAGGCGGTGATCAAGGTCCGCGGGCTGGTCAACCAGTTCGGAACCCAGCGCGTCCACGACGGGCTCGACCTCGACGTCTATCGCGGCGAGGTGCTGGGCATCGTCGGCGGCTCGGGCACCGGCAAGTCGGTGCTGCTGCGCACCATCGTGGGGCTGAACCGGCCCAAGGCCGGCACGATCGAGGTCTTCGGCCAGGACGTGCTGACGATCTCCGACAAGGCGCGGCGGGAGGTCGAGAAACGCTGGGGGGTGCTGTTCCAGGACGGGGCGCTGTTCTCCTCGCTCACGGTGCTGGAGAACATCGAGGCGCCGATGCGCGAGCATCTCAAGCTCAGCCCCGCGATGATGCGGGCGCTGGGGAACCTCAAGGTCCGGCTGGTGGGCCTGCCGGGCTTCGCGGGCGGCAAGTATCCTTCCGAGCTTTCGGGGGGCATGAGGAAGCGCGCCGGCCTCGCCCGCGCGCTGGCGCTGGAGCCCGAGATCGTGTTCCTCGACGAGCCGACCGCGGGTCTCGACCCCATCGGCGCCGCCGCTTTCGACGACCTCATCAAGCAGCTGCAGGAGAGCCTGGGGCTGACGGTGTTCATGGTGACCCACGACCTCGACAGCCTGCACGCGATCTGCGACCGCATCGCGGTGCTGGCCGAGAAGAAGGTGCTGGTGACCGGCAGCATGAAGAGCATGCTGACCGTCGATCACCCCTGGGTTCACGAGTATTTCCACGGTCCGCGCGCACGCGCCGCACAGGGCCAGGAATAGGGAGACGCGCATGGAGACGCGGGCGAACTACGTCCTGATCGGCGCTTTCGCGCTGGCGGGCCTGATCGGGGCGCTGGGGTTCCTGCTGTGGCTCGCCAAGGTGCAGGTGGACCGCAGCTACGCCTACTACGACATCCTGTTCGAGAGCGTCTCGGGCCTGAACGAGGCCGGCGACGTGCGCTTCAACGGCCTGCCGGTCGGGCAGGTGGTCAGCCTCGGGCTCGACCAGGACGACCCCTCCAAGGTGCGGGTGACGGTGGAGGTCGACGCCTCGACCCCGGTCAAGACCGACACCGAGGCGACGCTGGAGATGGCCGGCGTCACCGGGGTCAGCTACGTCTCGCTCTCGGGCGGCACGGCGTCCGCGCCGCTGCTGCGCGACCAGCCGGGGCGGCAGGTGATCGAGTCCAAGGGCTCGGCCTTCCAGTCGCTGCTGGAGGGAGCGCCGGCGCTGCTCAACCAGGCGGTCGGCCTGCTCGAGGACGTGAAGGGCTTCGTCAACGACGAGAACCAGCAGGCGGTGACCGACATTCTCGCCAATGTCGCCGACGCGTCCAGCAAGCTCAACGCCACGCTGACCACCGTCGACACGCTGTCGACCGACGTCGGCGCGGCGGCGCAGAAGCTGACCGACTTCACCGACCGGCTCGAGGCGCTGGCGAACACCGCCGACGAGACCCTGCGCACCGCCACCGACGCGATCGAGAAGTCCAAGGCCACCATCGACGCCGCCACCACCACCATCGACACCGCCGGCGAGGCCTTCGCCTCGGCCGACGTGCTGATGAAGGACCGCATCCCCGGCCTGCTGACCCAGGGGGAGACCACCCTCAAGGCCGCCGAGGACGCCGTGCGCGGCGTGCAGGAGCAGGTGGGCCGCACCATCGAGACCGCCGACGCCCTGATGCAGACTCGCGTGCCCGAGGCCGTCGACCGGGTGTCGGAGGCCGCGCTGGCCCTGCAGACCACCACCACCGCGCTCGGCGGACGCGCGGCCGAGACGCTGGACCGCTTCGCCGAGGCCGGGGCCGAAGCCGCCCTGCGCCTGCGCGAGGCCGAGCAGACGCTCGCCAGCCTCAAGACCTCGATGGCCAACGCCGACCGGCTGATGGCCTCGCTCCAGCAGACCTCCGACACGGTGAACACGCTGGCGACGGGGGAGGGCGCGGCGCTGGTCTCCGAGGCGCGCACGGCGCTGACCTCGGCCGACCGGCTGATGACCGAGCAGCTCGCCCCCCTCGCCGAGAGCGCGCGCCAGACCACGCTGAACCTCGACCAGCGGATCGCCTCCCTCTCCGACGAGGCGGCGAAGCTGATCGAGACGACGCAGGCCCGGCTCGACTCCACCCAGGAAGTGATGGCCAAGGCCTCGGTCGCCATCGACCAGGCCACCGCGACCATGGCCTCGATCCAGCAGACCTCGGACGGGATCGACGAGCTGGCCCGCGGCGACGGCGCCGCCCTGGTGGCCGAGGCCCGCACCGCCGCCGCCGAGGCGCGCCAGGCGATCCAGAGCATCAACCTGGTGGTGCAGACCGACGTCCCCTCGCTGGTGGCCGAGGTGCGCGCCGCCGCGACCACCGCCAACACCGCGATCCAGAAGGTCTCGGTCGACGTCTCGACCTTCACCGGCAAGCTCGACCCGCTGGCGCTGGAGGCCGAGCAGGCGCTGGCCACCGCGTCCGCCACCTTCGCCAACGCCAACGGCACGCTGGCCGCGATCACCGAGGCGATGGGCAAGGCCGACGGCGCGCTGACCGCGGCCCAGGCCACTTTCGACAACGTCAACGGCCTCGTGGAGGGCGACATCGCCGCCACCATCGCCGACGTGCGCCAGGCCGTCGGCTCGCTGGAGGGGACGGTCGCCCAGATGACCACCGACTTCAGCGCGATCACCGGCGACGTGAAGGGGGCGGCGGGCTCGGCCAACCAGCTGATCGGCTCGCTGAACACCATGCTCGAGCGCAACCAGTACCAGGTCGACGACTTCCTGCGCACCGGCCTGCCGCAGCTGGTGCGCTTCATCGAGGAAGGCCGGCGTCTGGTCTCCAACCTCGAGCGCATCTCGAACCGGGTCGAGCGCGATCCCGCGCGCTTCATCCTCGGCACCCAGTCCTCGGAGATCTCCCGATGAGCCCGATCCTTCGCCCGGTCCTCGCCGCCGCGGTCGCGCTGAGCCTGACGGGCTGCGCCGAGCTGGCGCAGATCGGGGGCGTGGCCACCGCGCCCGACCTCTACTCGCTGACGCCCAAGAGCACCTTCGCCGGCGACCTGCCCAAGGTCGACGCGCAGGTGGTGATCGAGGCGCCCACCGCCGACGCCTCGGTCAACACCGACCGCATCGCGATCAAGCCCAACGCCTTGCAGGTGAAGTATTTCGCCGGCGCCCGCTGGGTGGATCGCGCGCCGCTGGTGGTGCAGCGCCTGATGGTCGAGAGCTTCGAGAACACCGGCGCCGTCTCCTCGGTCAGCCAGAGCTCGGTGGGCCTGCGCAACGACTTCACCGTGATCACCGACCTGCGCGAGTTCCAGGGCGAGCTGCAGGCCGGCGCCCCGGCCGAGGGGCCGGACGCCAAGCCGGTGCTGGCCCGGGTGCGTCTGAACGTGAAGATCATCCAGGAGCCGCAGGGGATCATCATCGGCTCGCACAGCTTCCCCGCCGCGGTCGAGGCGACCGAGCCGGGGATGCTGGCGGTGGCCCGGGCCTTCGACGAGGCGCTCGGCCGCTCGATGCGCGATGCGGTGGAGTGGACGATCCGGATCATCGACACCGCCGAGGAGCGCCGCGACCGCTACGCCTACTGACCGGCCCCGCCCGCGCCGCCCTCGTCGCTCTCGCCCGGCCGTGACGCGCGCCGGGCTCCCTGGCCCGCAGGCGCCCTGCGGGCGGGCCTGGCTGGGCTGCGCCCCGGGCAGGGGGCGTCCTTCCCTTCGCCGGTCCCGCCCCTGCGGTCGTCATCCCTCCGGCCGTCAGCCGTCCAGCGGTCGGCCCGGCGCCCGTCAGCCCTCCAGCGCGGCCAGCCCTCCGGCCCTCAGCCCTGCGCCAGTCAGGCCCCGAGGGCCGGGTCGGGCGCGCGGCCGGAGCCGTCCCAGTCGGCATGCAGCGCCTCGATGGCGCGGGCGCGTTTCTCGGAGGGCGGGTGGCTCATCAGCCAGGCGATGCCGCTGGCCTTCGGTCCCATCCCCTCGAGCTTGCGCAGCAGCGAGGCCTGCGCCTCCCGCTCCAGCCCGGCCTTGCGCATCAGGGCGGCGGCGAAGGCGTCGGCCTCGTATTCGTCCTGGCGCGAGAGGCGGGCGGCCAGCAGGCTTGCCAGCATCGCCCCGACCCACGGGCCGATGAAGGGGATGAACCGGCCCAGCACCGCCACCGCCACCCAGCGGATCGCGTTCTGCCCGGTCCAGTCGATCATCCGCCGGCGCGAGTGCCCCAGCCCGACGTGCCCCAGCTCATGGGCGACGATCGAGGCGACCTCGTCGGTGGTCACCCGCCCCAGCCGGTGCTGGTCGAGCACGCCCGAGGTGATGAACACCCGCCCGTCCGGCGCCGCCAGCCCGTTGAAGGCGGGCACGTCGTAGACATGCGCCTTGAGGTGCGGGATCTCCAGCGCCCGCCCCAGCCGGCGCACGGCGGCCTCGAGCTCGGGGTGATCGAGCGGCCGCGCCCGCTCCGCCAGCTCCCGCTTCAGCCGCCAGGCGGAGAACCGCCAGGCGACGAGGGCGTAGCCGATGACCATCAGGAAGGGCAGGAGCTTGAGCATGACCGTATAGATAGGGTCTCGGGCGCCCGCTGTCAGCGGCCCCGGGGCGCGTCGCGGTCGCCTGCGGACGCGAATCTGTTGTCTCGGCGCGAGGCGCATGACCCTGATGGCGGGCCCGTCGCGCATGCGCCGCACGGCGGGCGTGACGGGGGTCGGCAGCGGCAGGACCGAGCCCGGATGCCGCGACGCAAGGAGCCCACGCCATGTCCGCCTTTCCCCTGAAGCGCCGAGAGCTTCACAACCACCATTTCGACTCGACGATCTGGAACGACTTCCCGTTCCGCGACGACGACGTGATCGTCGCCACCTACGCCAAGTCCGGCACCACCTGGACCCAGCAGATCGTGGCCCAGCTGATCTTCGGCGGAGACGAGACGCTGGCCGTCTCGGAATTCTCGCCGTGGATGGACCTGCGCCTGCCGCCGGCGGAGGTGAAGCTCGCCGCGGTCGAGGCGCAGACCCACCGCCGGGTGATGAAGACCCACCTGCCGGTCGACGCCCTGGCGATGTCTCCGCGCGCGAAGTACCTCTACATCGGGCGCGACGGCCGGGATGTGCTGTGGTCGCTCTTCAACCACCACGTCACCGCCAACGCCGACTGGTATGCCGCGATCAACGACACGCCCGGCCGGGTCGGACCGCCGATCGGACGGCCGGGCGACGACGTGGTCGCCTATTTCCGCGAGTGGCTCGACCGGGACGGCCACCCCTTCTGGCCCTACTGGGAGAACGTGCGCAGCTGGTGGGAGATCCGCGACCTGCCCAACGTGCGGCTGGTGCATTTCGAGGACCTCAAGCGCGACATGGAAGGCGAGATGCGCCGCATCGCGGACTTCCTGGAGATCGAGGTCGACCCCGCCCGCTGGCCCGACATCGTGCGCGCCTGCACCTTCGAGCACATGAAGCGCAACGCCCACCTGACCGCGCCGCTCGGCGGCGCCTTCTGGGACGGCGGCGGCGCGAGCTTCATCAACAAGGGGGTCAACGGCCGCTGGACCTCGGTCCTGCCTCAGGCGGACAGCCGTGCCTACGAGTCCCGCGCGCAGGCCGAGCTCGGCGAGGATTGCGCGCGCTGGCTGGCCCACGGCGGCCACGTCTGAGCGACCGGCCGGAGCGCGCGCCCCGGCCGCCGTCGCCGGACGGCCTGTTACTTGGACAGTTCCTTCATCGCCGTCGTCAGCCCCTCGAGCGTCATCGGGTGCATGCGGCCGGCGAAGATCTCCTGGATCATCTGGATCGAGTGGGTGTAGCGCCACTGCCGCTCGGGCACCGGGTTGATCCAGGTGCAGGAGGGCCACTTGTCGATCGCCCGCTTCAGCCAGACCTCGCCCGATTCCTCGTTCCAGTGCTCCGATGCGCCGCCCGGATAGGCGATCTCGTAGGGGGACATCGAGGCGTCGCCCACGAAGATGCACTTCCAGTCCCTGGGGAACTTGTTGAGCACGTCATGCGTCGGGATCTTGTCCGACCAGCGGCGCTTGTTCTCCTTCCACACGCCCTCGTAGAGGCAGTTGTGGAAATAATAGTGCTCGAGGTTCTTCAGCTCCGTGGTGGCGGCCGAGAACAGCTCCTCCATCACCTTGATGTGGTCGTCCATCGAGCCGCCGACGTCGAGGAACAGCACCACCTTCACGGCGTTGCGCCGCTCGGGCCGGGTCTTGACGTCGAGATAGCCGTGCTCGGCGGTCGAGCGGATGGTGCCGTCGAGGTCGAGCTCCTCGTCGGCGCCGTCGCGGGCCCAGCGGCGCAGGCGCTTGAGGGCGACCTTGATGTTGCGCGTGCCCAGCTCGACCGAGTCGTCGAAGTCCTTGAACTCGCGCCGGTCCCAGACCTTCACCGCCTTGCGGTGGCGCGATTCCTTCTGGCCGATGCGCACGCCCTCGGGGTTGTAGCCATAGGCGCCGAAGGGGGAGGTGCCGGCGGTGCCGATCCACTTGTTGCCGCCCTGGTGGCGGCCCTTCTGCTCCTCGAGCCGCTGGCGCAGCGTCTCCATCAGCTTGTCGAAGCCGCCGAGCGCCTCGATCTCGGCCATCTCCTCCTTGCTCAGGTGCTTCTCGGCCAGCTTGCGCAGCCATTCCTCGGGGAGCGAGATCGGCTCGGCCCCCTCGGGCGCGCCGGAGACGGCCTCCAGTCCCTTGAACACCTCGGAGAAGACGCGGTCGAACTTGTCGATGTTCCGCTCGTCCTTCACCAGCGCCGAGCGGGCGAGGTAATAGAACCCCTCCACGTCATACTCGACCAGACGCTTGTCCATGGCCTCCAGCAGCGTGAGATACTCGCGCAGGCTGACCGGCACCTTGGCCTCTCGGAGGCCCAGAAAGAGATCGGTGAACATGGGCGCATACTAGCAAGTATGCCGGGGGGCGGGGAAGGGGGAAGCGAGGCCTGCGGACGGGAATCCGCCGACCGCCGGCAGGCAGCGGGCGCGGGGCCCGTCGGCAGGCAGCGGGCGCGGGGCCCGCCGGCAGACAGCGGGCGCGGGGCCCGCCGGCAGACAG
>CAXGVP010000125.1:0-8440 GCA_964013055.1 uncultured Albimonas sp. | reverse complement strand
GCGAGAGGCCCCGGGTCAAGCCCGGGGCGCGTCTCGCCGGGGGCCCCGCGGCGCGAGCCCCGCCGGGGCCGAGGGGCGCGCGCCGCCGGGCAAGGCCGCGGCCCCGCCGTCAGAGGGGCTCGCGCGTCACCCGGGCGAGCTTCTCGAGCGTGCCCTCGAGCGTGCACAGGTCGGTGCCCGCCGTGGTCACCGCATCGGCCGCGGCGGCCACGGCGAAGGCGAGCGCATCCTCGAACGCCCGCCCGTCCGAGAGGCCGATCGCCAGCGCCGCCACGAAACTGTCGCCCGCGCCGGTGGAGGACAGGACCTCGACCGCCGGGGGGGCGCAATGCCAGGCCGCGTCCTCGGTCGCGGCCCAGGCGCCGTCGCCGCCCACCGTGACGATGGCGATCGAGGCGGCGCCGCGGGCGACGAGCTCGCGCGCCAGCGCCTCGGCCTGGGGGGGGCCGAACTCGGTCCAGCCCATCAGTTCCATGCCCTCGTAGTGGTCCATGCGGATCACATGGGCGCCGGTGTTGGGCTGGGCGGCCACCTCCAGCGGCCGGCCGGAGGTGTCGACGACGACCTTCGCCCCGACCCGCCCGGCCAGGGCGCAGAGGCGGCGGGGGAAGTCCTCGGGCACGCCGGGCGGCTGGGAGCCCGACAGCACCACCAGGTCGCCCGGGCGCATGGCCGCGGTCAGGGCGTCGAGCGCGCCTTGCCACACCGGCTCTCCCCACGGCTCGCCCGGCAGCACGAAGCGATACTGGCCGCCCGAGGCGCGGTCGTGGACGGCGATGCTCTGCCGGGTGGGCACGCCGCAGTCGTGCCAGATCGCGGGCAGGCCGGACGCCTCGAACAGGTCGCGGTAGGCGGGGCCGAGGGGGGCGCCGGTGCAGATGAAGGCCTCCGACGCGCCGCCCAGGTGGTGGATGGCGCGCGAGACGTTGGCGCCGCCGCCGCCGGGGTCCATCTGCGGCGGCTCGCAACGCATCTTGTGGCCCTCCTCCAGCCGCTCGACGCCGGTGGTCAGGTCGAGGGCGGGGTTCAGGGTGACGGTCAGGATGCGGGACATGCGCGCTCCGGTTGCTGTGCGGGTGCGCGTGCAGCCTAGCGGAGGGGGCGCGCCCGGCTGAACCCCGCGCGGCGCCGCAGCATGGGACCGCGCCTCAGGAGAGGGCGAACAGCGGCCGGAACTCGGTCATGTCGTCGAAGAGGCAGACCTCGGGCGGGCCGAGATCCAGCGCCGGAAGGGCGGCGAGGAGGGCGGCTTCGGCCTCGGCCAGCATCGCGTCGGCCTCGCGGGCGTCCTCGGGCGCGGGCCAGTCGATCAGGTAGGCCAGCGTGATGTGGAAGCGGTATTCCGCATGGCCGGGACGGGCGGAAAGCCCGGTCGCCGCCGCCAGCCGGTCGCGCAGCGCCCGCAGGCGGGCGTCCTCCTGAGGCGTCTCGCCGGAGACGGCGACGCCCATCCCCGAGGGCGACAGCGTCAGCCCGTCGACCTTCATGCGGAACACAGGGTCGGTGCCGAGGGCGAAGCCCCGCACCGCCTCGACCGTCGCCTCGTCGGCCAGCCGCCCGGGCATGGTCGGGTCGAGATGCTGCGGCCAGGCGGCGCCGCGGCGGCCGTGGAGCAGCATGTCGAACATCGTCATGTGGAAGGAGGACGCCGGCAGCCAGGCCCAGAACCGGGCGAGGCCCGCGGCCTGCATCGTCGCGCGCACGGTGGCGAGCGCCGCGTTGGCGGCGGGCTCGCGCACATGGGCGATGATGGTGCAGCCGGGATCGGGCAGCGGGTTCCCCTGCGCGTCGAAGCGCAGGCCGAGATAGGTCGGGGCGGCCTCGCCCTGGCGGGCGGCGAGCGCGTCGGCGAGTCTCACAGGCGGCCTCCCGTGGCGGCGTCGAAGAGGTGCAGGTCGGCGGGGTCCGCGCTCAGCGACAGCGGGCCCGCGGGCAGCGGCAGGGCGGCGTCGGCGGCGACCACGACGGGCGCGCCGGCGGCGAGGCCGTGCAGGAGGCGAGTGGCGCCCAGTTCCTCGACCGCCTCCAGCGCGAAGGGCAGGCCCTGGCCGGCGGGGGCGAGGCGGGCCTTTTCGGGTCGCAGGCCGGCTTTCACCGGGCCGTGGGGGGCGCCCGTCGGGGCCGGAATGGCGGCCTCGCCGACGCGCAGCAGGCCCTGCTCGACGGTGGCGTCGATCAGGTTCATCGCCGGCGCGCCGATGAAGGAGGCGACGAAGGTGGTGGCGGGGCGGGCGTAGACCTCGGCGGGGGTTCCCACCTGCTCCACCAGGCCGCCGTTCAGCACCACGATCCGGTCGGCCAGCGTCATCGCCTCGACCTGGTCGTGGGTCACGTAGATGGCGGAGACCCCCAGCCGACGCTGCAGCTTGCGGATCTCCAGCCGCATCTGGTTGCGCAGGCGGGCGTCGAGGTTCGACAGCGGCTCGTCGAACAGGAACACCTTGGGGTCCCGGACTATCGCGCGCCCCATGGCGACGCGCTGGCGCTGCCCGCCCGAAAGCTGGGAGGGCTTGCGGTCGAGGAACTCCTCGATCTGCAGCAGGGCCGCGGCCTCGGCGACCTTGGCGGCGATCACGTCCTTCGGGGTCTTGCGGTTCTGCAGCCCGTAGGCGAGGTTCCTGCGCACCGTCATGTGCGGGTAGAGCGCGTAGTTCTGGAACACCATCGCGATGTCGCGATCGGCGGGGTCGGCCTCGTTCACCCGGCGGCCGTCGATGCGGATCTCGCCGTCCGAGACCTCCTCCAGCCCCGCGACCATGCGCAGGAGGGTGGACTTGCCGCAGCCCGAGGGGCCGACGAACACGACCAGCTCCCCCTGCCCGACCTGGATGTCCACGCCCTTCACCGCCAGCGCCCCGTTGGGGTAGCGCTTGACGACGGCCTCGATCTCCAGGGTCGGGGTCGAGGGAGCGGGGGTGTGCACCGGCGCCTCCACGTGGCGGGCGGCGGCTTCGAGGATGGTCATCATTTCTCGGTCTCCACCAGGCCCTTCACGAAGGCGCGCTGGAAGATCAGGACGATCAGCGCGGGCGGAAGCATGGCCAGGATCGCCATGGCCAGGGCCTTGTTGTAATCGGGGATGTTGGCGCCGATCCACACCTGGAGGATCTGGCGGATGCCGCGGACGATGGTGAACAGGCTCTCGTCCGTCGTCATCAGCGCGGGCCACAGGTACTGGTTCCAGCCCACCACGAACATGATGATGAAGATCGCGGCCATCATTGTCTTCGACAGCGGCACCAGGATGTCGATGAAGAAGCGCACCGGACCCGCGCCGTCGATGCGCGCGGCCTCCAGCAGCTCGTCGGGGACGGACTTGAAGAACTGGCGGAAGTAGAAGGTGGCGGTGGCCGAGGCGATCAGCGGCAGGATCAGGCCCGACCACGAGTTCAGCATCCCCATCGACTGCACCACCTCGTAGGAGGGCAGGATGCGCACCTCCAGCGGCAGCAGCAGGGTCGAGAAGATGACCCAGAAGGCCACCGTGCCGAAGGGAAAGCGGAAATAGACGATGGCGTAGGCCGCCAGCATCGAGATCACGATCTTCCCGATGGCGAAGCTCATCCCCAGGATCACCGAGTTCCACAGCATCCGCACCCCGGTGATGTCCCCGGTGAAGCCGCCGCGGTCGAACAGCACCGAGCCGTAGGTCGAGGCGAACTCGCCCCCATAGCCCAGCTGCAGGCCCTGGGAGTGGATCACGACGGGATCGTAGGTGGAGGACGCGAAGGCCACCGCCAGCGGGGCCATCATCAGCAGGACGCCGAAGATCAGCACCGCGTGGTGATAGATCTGCACGTTGCGCCGGCGGCGGTTGGCGCCCGCGGCCACGGTGGCGCGGGACCAGGAGGCGGCGAGCGCCGGATCGGAAGTGACGGTCATGGATCTGGCCTCAGGCGTAGTGGACGCGCCGCTCGATCAGGCGGAACTGGATCACGGTGAGCAGGAACACGGCGACCATCAGGATCACCGACTGGGCCGAGCTGCCGCCCAGGTCCTGCCCGCGGAAGCCGTCGAGATAGACCTTGTAGACCAGCGTCACCGGGTTGTTCCCCGGCTCGCCCTTCAGCATCACGTCGACGACGCCGAAGGTCTCGAAGAAGGCGTAGGTGATGTTGATGATCAGCAGGAAGAAGCTGGTCGGCGCCAGCAGCGGGAACACCACCGTCCAGAACCGCCGGAAGGGCGAGCGGCAGTCGATCGAAGCCGCCTCCTTCAGCGCGCCGGGGATGCCCTGCAGGCCCGAGAGGAAGAAGATGAAGTTCACCGGGATCTGCTTCCAGGCGGCGACGGTGATCATCGCGAAGGCGGTGTCGAAATAGTCGAACCCCACACGCATGTCCCAGCCCAGCCAGCCCGCGAAGGTCTTCAGCGGCCCGATATGCTGGTCGAACAGCATCGAGCCCATCAGCCCCGCCACCGGCGGCGCGATCGCGTAGACCCACATCAGCGTGGTCTTGTAGGTCGACTTGCCCCGCAGCACCGCGTCCGCCGACACCGCCAGCGCCAGCGCGATGCCGAGGCTGAACAGCGACACGACGATGGTGAACAGCGCCGTGAACCGGGCCGAGCGTCCGTAGGTCGAGTTGGTGACCGCGTCGACGTAGTTGTCGGTCCCCACGAAGGTCGCCGTGCCGAAGAACGGATCCTCGAGGTGGAAGGACGAGCGCACCGCCTCGGCCGAGGGCCACAGGAAGAAGATCGCGACGATCGCCATCTGCGGGAGCAGCAGCAGGTAAGGCGTCAGGGAGGGGCCGAAGAGGGCCTTCTTCATGGGGGGCTCGCGGTCGGGAAGTCGGAAAGGGAACGGGGACGCCGCGCGGGCGTCCCCGTCAGAGGTCAGGTCGGGATCAGCCGGAGGTCTTGGCGAAGCGCTCCAGGATCTGGTCGCCTTCCTCGTCGATCGTCTTCAGCGCGTCCTCGACCGAGGTCTCGCCGGCGAAGATCTTGCCGGTCTCGCGGTTGATGACGTCGCGGACCTGCGGGTAGAAGCCCAGGCGGTAGCCCTTGGTCCACTCGCCGGCGGGCAGCAGCAGCTGCAGGATGCCGGTCTCGGCCGAGGGGGCCTCGTCGTAGTAGCCGTCGGCCTTGGCCATCTCGTAGGCCGCGGTCGTGATCGGCACGTAGCCGGTCTGACGGTGCCACATGTACTGGATCTCGGGCGAGGTCAGGAACTCGAAGAACGCCGCCGTCGCCTTGTTCTCCTCGGCCTCGTGCCCGGTCAGCGCGAACAGCGCGGCGCCGCCGATGAAGGTCGAGCCGCCGGCGCCCTCGACCGAACCCCAGTAGGGCAGGTAGGTCGAGGCGAACGGGTGCTGCATGGACTGCTGCAGGCCGCCGAAGGAGCCGGAGGAGCCGATCCACATCGCCACGTCGCCGTTCTCGAACGGCTGCTGGTTGTCGTTCCAGCCGGGGCCGTAGTAGCCGAAGAAGCCGGCCTCCTGCCACTCGCGCAGCTTGGTGAAGTGATGCTGCAGCTCGGGGGTCGAGGACAGCAGCAGCTCGACGTTCTGGGCCGAGTCATAGCCGTTGTTCTGGGTCGCGAACGGCAGGTTGTGGCGCGAGAAGAAGTTCTCGACGAAGATCCAGGGCATGTGGCTCTGGGCGAGCGGGACGTAGCCGGCCTCGACCAGCTTCGGCGCGATCTCCTCGAACTCTTCCCAGGTCTTGGGCGCCTCGACGCCGGCGGCCTTCAGCGCGTCCTCGTTGTAGTAGAGGATCGGCGTGGACGAGTTGAACGGCATGCCGATCATCTTGCCCGAGGCGTCGGCGTACATGTAGCGCACGCCGTCGATGTAGTCGTTGACGTCGAAGCCGGCGCCGGCCTCGTTGAGCAGGTCCTCGGCGGGCAGCACCGCGCCCTTGGCGCCGATGATCGTGGCCGAGCCCGCATCGAACACCTGCACGATGTTGGGCTGTTCGCCGGCGCGGAAGGCGGCGATGACGTTGGTCAGGGTCTCTTCGTAGCCGCCCTTGTAGATCGGGGTGATCCTGTAGTCGGACTGGCTCTCGTTGAAGCGGGTCGAGATCTCGTTGACCGTCTCGCCCAGGGCGCCGCCCATGGCGTGCCACCAGGTGATTTCGGTCTGGGCCTGGGCGTAGGTGGCCGAAGCGGCCAGCGCGCCGGCGGCGAGCAGCGTCTTGCGGAGCATGCGTATCCCTCTTGCACGTCGGGAACCCGCGCGCCCGGTCGGGGCCGCGGGTGGACCGGGCGGAGGGGTAGCGGCGATGCATGTCGTGGCGATCACGGTTTCATGTCGGTTTCGTTGCACCGCGCCGCCGCGGCCTTTAACGCAGAGTTAGGCGCCGGCGCCGCATCCCCCTTCGATCGGATCGGGTTCGGAGGATCGGCATGGGCCAGGAACGGCGGCGGTTCGCCTGGGCGCGCAGCGCCGAGGTCCTGTTCCTGCTGGTCTGGGCCGCGGTCTACGCAGCCGCCAGCGCGCTGGACGTGATGGACGACGTGCTCGACCTGATGGTCGCGCATGAGGACTGGGAGCTGGACGAGCTGCTGCTCGCGCTCACGGTCGCGGGCGTCATGGCGCTGGCCGCGCTCGCCCGCCGCGGGCTGCTGCTGCGCCGGACCGAGGCCGGCCGCGACCGCGCCGAGGAGGAGGTCGCCTGGCTGGCCCTGCACGACCCGCTGACCGGCCTGTTCAACCGCCGCTTCGTCGACGAGATGACCGCCCGCCACGGCGCCGACCGCCGCTCGGGCGCCGACCGGCGCGGGGGGGAGCGGCCCTGGGGCGCCGGCCCCGACCGCCGGGGCGAGGACATGGGGCTCGAGCGCGGCGCGGTGCTGGCGCTGGACCTCGACGGGTTCAAGCAGGTCAACACGCTCGTCGGTCACGCCGGCGGCGACGCGCTGCTGCGCAAGAGCGCGGCGCGCCTGCGCCGGGCGGTCCCGGGCGGGGTGATCGCGCGCCTGGGCGGGGACGAATTCGTGGTGATCGTCGACCGACTGGTCGCGCCCGACGCGCTCGCGCTGGGCGAGCGGATCTGCGCGGCGCTGTCGGAGTCGATCGACCTCGACGGCGTGGCGGTGCGCGTGGGCGCCTCGGCCGGCGTGGCCCTGGTGCCCGAGGACACGTCCAGCCTGGCCGAGGCGCTGGGCATGGCCGACGCCGCCCTCTACGCCGCCAAGGACGGCGGGCGCGGGCGCGCCGTCCCCTACCGGGCCGAGATGGGCGACGCGCTGGCCCGCCGCGCAACGCTCGAGACCGGGCTGCGCCGGGCGCTGGCCGACCCGCCCTCGACCCGGGCCATGGGCGCCGGCGCCGTCCTGCCCGGCGGCAAGCCGGCGATCTCGCTGCTCTACCAGCCGCTGGTGGATCTCGACGCCGGCCGCCTGCTGGGGTTCGAGGCGCTGGCCCGCTGGACCGGCCCCGACGGCGCCCCCGCCGCCCCCCCGGCCGAGTTCGTGGCGCTCGCCGAGGAGACCGACCAGATCATGCGCCTGTCCGAGCAGCTGCTGCGCCAGGCCTGCGCCGACGCCGCCCGCTGGCCGGCGCGGCTGCGGCTGTCGTTCAACATCTCGCCCGCCCAGCTCGGCGACCCGGGCCTCGCCTCGCGCATCCTCGGCGCCCTGGCCGAGGAAGGCCTGCCCCCCGCCCGCCTGCAGATCGAGGTCACCGAGACCGCGGTGATGCGCAACGCCGACATGGGCGCGATGATCCTCGACGGCCTGCGAGAGGCCGGGGTGCGCGTGGCGCTGGACGACTTCGGCGCGGGCTACTCCAGCCTGGCCCAGATCACCCGCCTGCGCTTCGACGGGATCAAGATCGACCGCGGCTTCATCGCCCGCGCCGGCGACCGGGGCGAGGGCGACGAGATCCTGCGCGCCGTGCTCGGCCTCGCCCGCGGCCTGGGCGTCGAGCCGACGGCCGAGGGCATCGAGACCGAGGCCCAGCTCGCCCGCCTGCGCGAGCTCGGCTGCCGCTGCGGCCAGGGCTTCCTGCTGGGCCGCCCGATGTCGGCGGCGGACGCGCTCACACGCATCGCCGCCGACGACCGCGCCCCCCCCGCCGACATCCTGCGCGCCGGCTGACCCCCGCACGCCCTGCGCGCTGGCTGACCCCCGCGCGCCCTGCGCGCTGGCCGACCCCGTACGCGCCTTGCGCGCCGGTCGAGCCCCCGGCGCGCCCTGTGGGACGGCTGCCCCCTGGCGCGCCCAGCGGGGGCGGCCTGTGCGCACGGAGGTCTGCTTGGCACGGGCGCCGACCTCGCACCCGCCAGGATGCGTTTGATCTGCCCCGGCGTAGCCCCGACGTGGGTGAGCAACTGTGTCATGTCCACGCTCAACACACAGTCAAATTTCTTGGTAGCTTCTCCCCTAAAAAAGTTAGCCGAGGCTCTACTGCCAAGACGTTTAATCGTTCCCCTGACGGACTTGCCGGGGAGGGCGTCGAGATAGACCACGGCTTCCTGCCCCTCGCGCAAG